>CACYBR010000445.1 GCA_902772705.1 uncultured Planctomycetota bacterium | reverse complement strand
CCCCAGCGCCAGTAAACCAGATCAAAAATATCGTCGCTCGTGAACCCGACTTCGCTTGGCGGCATCGCCGGAGAAAGATGATAGACGCCGTTTTCGTCGCGCGTCGCGTAATCTGCCATATGAACGGCGGTCTGCTCGACGATCTCCGACCATTTGTCGATTGTCTGCTGACTCGGGTCGCGTCGGTAGTCCATTTCGGCAAAGTAGATCGGGTGCGGCTGTTTCCAAAGGAGCGCGAGATTGCCGTTCCAGGGGGAGGTGCGACCGCTTGGCGAGATCTCTTTTTGCCACTTAAAGCCTTTATATCCGAGCTGTTCGGCAAGCTGTCGCGCTTCGTCCTGGACCGTTGGATAGATCGTTATCGCCTGATCCGCCAGTTCTGCGCGATCCCAGCCCCACCAGTGGATCAGATGCCACCATACCATTTCCATATGGAACCGACCGCTCCATGGACAGACGTTGAGCAGCCCCGATTCGGAACAGGGCCATTCCCCTGCGGCGTTTGTACGCAACTGGAACTGTGAAAGGACGATGCGACGTTCCAATTCGAACCACCGAGGATCGGAACTGCCCTCGAGATCGACCGCGCCGCCCGAACGCCAGAATTTCTCCCACCGCGTTTTGGAAATATTTTCAACGTCGTCGAAACTGAGACGCTTTGCCGTTGCCGCAGAGTCGTCGCAAGTCTGAGAGGAGTAATCGCCGCCGTCGAAAAGAATCGAGAGTTCGAGCGCGCCGTCTTCGTCGGTCCCTTTGACGAGGAGCGTCGACGTCTCGCCGACCTGCTCGACTTTGCCGCGCGTCGCGTCGACCCTGACCGCGTAGGAATAATCGCCGATCTTGCCGCGCGCGTACTCGTTTTTGAGCTCGCGTTTGATCAGGAGCGACGAAACGCCCGGCTCGGTCGAGAGTCTTGTAATCGTAAACGGCGTTTGAACCGCGTCTTTCGAGAAATCGCCGGTCCATGGACCGTGCTTGAGGTTGGGGTACGGGAACGCGAATTCCACGACGAGCGCGCCTGACCGGACCAGGGGCGAGTCGATCTTAACGGCGACGGTCGAATCGAGCTTGACGTCGTCGCTCACGCAGGTCGCAACCGTGACAGGCTGACCGTCGAGCGTGAAGGAGGTTGTGTGGATTCCGGTCCATAGGTCGAGATCGCGCTTGACCTCGGAGAGTTCGTCGAGCTTGAGCTCCGAGCCGTCGGCGCGCAGAAACCGCGTTCGAACGATATTCATCTGGTGCGGCGTGTTGCGGATCCACAGACGGAGATCTTCGCGTTCGCGCGGGAAATTGTCGGGACCGGTTAGTCGACCCTTCGTGTAGGTTCCTGTTTCGGGAACGTCGTCCCACGTGTATTTCGACGGAAAGGGTTCCGAGAACCAGCCCCAGTGAGAAAGGACGCTCCCTTTGAACGTTTGAAGGCCGGTGCCGTCGACGTTAAAACAGAAGTTGCCGTTGCCGACGGGAAGCGTAATATCCGCCTTGTCGGTCTGGATTCGATGCCGAGCGACAATCGCCTGACGGTCAAGCGGTTCTTTGAGTTCGGCGGCGTGCGTCGATATCGAGAGCGTTGGGACGAGAACGGCCATAACCGTGACGACCCTCAGTAAATATGCTTTCATAACTGCCCTGTTCGTTAGTGGTTGGAGGATAAAAGAGCAAGCGCTTTTCAGCGATTGTCTCAGATTTCTTTGGACGTCGCGAGCGCAATGCATCGTCCCTGATCGCCGACCGCGCAGTAGAAGTGGTAGACGACGCCGTCGTGCTTGACGACCCATGGCTTATGCGCGTACGTCTTGTCGTAGGGTTCTGACGGCTCGACAAGATGCGGACCTTCCCATTTGCGCCAGCTCTTGAGGTCGCGAGAAACGGCGAACGTGTCAAACGCGTTCGGCTTCCAGCCGAAACCGAAATAGAACATGACCCACAGGTCGCCAATCCTGACGATTTGAGGATCGCCGGATATGCCTTTGCCGTTGTCGATTACTGGACGATCGCCATAGCGGAACCATTCTTTGAGATCGTTGGAAACCGCTATTCCAATGCGTTCAACCGACGCGGCGCTCTTGCCGTTATAGAAACAGACGAACGGATACCCGAGCGTCTTGGCGCGATCCCAAATGACCGACGTCTTGTACAATGTCTTTTTCTCGAAATCGCGCGCGTCGGGATCTTCCGGCTTCATGATCGGATCGGGAAGTCGCGTCCATTCTTTCGCGGAAGACGGATCGTCCGTATAGGCAAGCCCTATCTTTAACGGATCGGGTTCGTAGCCTTTTCCCGCGCCTCCTATGTAGGTGAACCAGTATTTGCCGTCATACTGCTGAATGGCGGCGGACCCTCCCCAGATATGGTCCACGAGCGCCGCCGACGGCGAGCACTGCCAGGCGTCCCAGCCCTCGCCGCGAAAAGGAACGACCGTTCCGAGCTTTTCCCAGTGAACGAGATCGTTGCTTCTGGCTAGACGAGCGACGTACCCTGTCTTGTCCAGGAAACGCAGATAAACCATATGCCATACGCCGTTGACGCGGAAGATGTTAGGACTATCGATCGCGTCGCCGTCCTCGCACGGTATGACAACTCCATATTTGAAGGGCGTCTTGATTTCTTCGTAGACAGCCTTCATTTCATCGTCGCTAACGTCCGATGGAATCGAAAGATCGACGTCAATCGGCTTTTTGGATTCCGCATTTTCAAGAGCAAAGGCGGGCAGCGTCGCGCCGACGAGACTCGTCGCGGTAAGACCTCCAAGGAATTCGCGACGATTGAACCGGCTAGTGTTTTGACTCATTGTAAGAGGCTCCAGTCAATGAGGGTTAGTAAAGGAGGAAGCAACCTGATTATATCGACGACGACCGGCGATTTCAAGAAAAAAGGGAAGAGTCGCGTGCGTGCGAATCTTCCCGGAAAACGACCAAGGGCGACGTCATGGAGAACGTCGCCCTTGCGTTTTAGTCGTCAGCGGCGCGCCCATGAGACGCGCGGCGTCGTTTGATCAATATCACTTCTTAACTCTCTGGGACGGAGTCTTCGAATTGCGGCGCTGAAGCAGCCAGTAGAGGAACGGCGCGCAGATGAAGATCGAGCTGTACGTACCGACGATGACGCCGATGAGCATCGCGAACGCGAAAGTGTGAATTCCCGCGCCGCCGAAAATGTACAGAACGAGGACCGCGAACAGAGTCGTCAACGAGGTCAGAATCGTACGCGAGAACGTCTGGTTCGTCGCCCTGTTGATAATGTCCTTGGTGAGCGCTTCGGACTTGCCGCGAACTTCACGGATACGGTCGAAGAGAACGATCGTGTCGTTCAGGGAGTAACCGATGAGCGTAAGGAACGCCGCGACGGTCGAAAGTCCGATCTTGAACTGCATAACGCCCAGGAACGCGAGGTACGCCGCGAGCCAGTAGCTGAGCGCGACGAGTCCGAGCGTAAAGCAGACGTCGTGAACCAGACCGACAACCGCAGACAGTCCAAAGACCGCGTGACGGAAACGGAACCACAGGTAAGCGATAATGCACAGAAGGCTGCCCAGAATGGCCAGAACGCCTTGCGTACGAGCGTAACCCGCGACGGAGGAACCGACCGTGTTGGAGGCTTCGAACGCGGACTGCTCAGCAACGGCCTTTTGGACGGTGGAAGAGACGCTCGTAATGGCGTCGACGTCGTCCGTGTCGAAGACGACCTGCCACTCGGTTGACGGAGCGTCGGAGCCCTTCTGATACTCCTCGTTCGTAACGTCGAAGGTCAGCGTGACTCCTTCCGGAATAGCGTCTTCGAAGTAACCGAGGACAACCTCGCGACCGAGCGCCGGGTTGGTTGTGACCGCGACGGTAATCTGCGGCTTTGCGACCGTCGCGCCCGTGGGGGTAACCTGTTCGACTTCGCCCACCGCGAAGTCCATCGAGTAGTGACGAAGTTTGCCGGCGAAGTTCGTCTTAAGGAGCTCTTCAACTTCAGAGCGGAACTGTTCCGCTTCCTTATCGTTAGGGCAAGACGTGCTGATCGTATAGCATGTTTTCGGAGCGACGGGATTGCCGAAACGATCCTTTGCGAGCGTGAGTTCGCTGACGGAGAGGTCAGGGAGCTCCTTAAGGTTCGCGCGAATGTCGGAGACGTCGATCGGTTCGGTAAAGACGGTCTGAATTTCAACGCCGCCGACGAAGTCGACGTCAAAGACGCCCCTGCCGCGGATAACGAGACCAATCAGGCCGATAACGATGATGGCGACGGAGACGATGTAGGTCTTCTTGCCAAGAGTGAAGAAGTCGATGTTCGGACGACCGAGCGGCTTAACGCCCGGAATCAACGAAGAAATGCAGTTCTTGGAGATCCAACCCGCTTTTTCACAGGACTGGAAGATGATGCGGCAGACGTAAGTCGCCGTGAACATGCTGAAGAGGACGCCGAGGAAGAGGGTGACGGCGAAGCTCTTGATCTGCTCAGAACCAACCAGATACAGGATCCACGCGGTGAGCATGGTCGTGATGTTGGAGTCGAAAATCGCGGTGAACGCGCGCTGGTATCCGTTGCGAATCGCCATGCGCAGCGCCGCGCCGCCGTTGAGTTCTTCACGGATGCGTTCAAAGATAAGAACGTTCGCGTCGACCGCCATACCGACGGTGAGGACGAGACCGGCGAGACCCGGAAGCGTGAAGGCCGCGCGCATCGCGATCATCGCCGCCATAATGAGGAACAGATTCATGAGGACCGCGAACGTCGCGATGAAGCCTCCGAATCCATAGTAGAAGATCATGAACAGGAGGACGATGATTCCGCCCCACATGATCGCGTTCTTACCCTTGCGGATCGTGTCCGCGCCAAGAGTCGGACCAGTGACCATTTCCGTGACGGGCTTGTCGGAAAGCGTCGCCGGAAGGACGCCGGCGTGCATGACGGCGATCAGGTCGCGCACTTCCGTCTGGATACGTTCGCGCGATTCGGGCGAAAGGTCGTGACCAAAGGTAATCTGACCGCGGTCGCTGATCGTGCTCTGAATGTTCGGCGCGCTGAAGAGGCGGTTGTTGAAGACGACGCCAAGTTGACGACCGGAATCGCGAGCGGAGCTGGCCTTATACTTGTCCGTCAGGAGTTGCATGTGCCTGGCGCCTTCGGGACGCATCGTGAAGACGACTTCCGGCTCGCCCATCGTGCCGACGCTTTCCTGAACGAATTCAATGTGGGAACCGTTGACGTCGTAGCTTTCGATAAGTTCGAGAACGAGAACGTCAAACTGCGGAACGGACTCGGTTCCGACTTCGTCGTTGCGCGGTTTGTACTGGGAGTTGCGCCAGACGCAATCCTGATGGATGACGTCGTTCTGGGTGGGATCGACGGGCAACCAGGTCGCGGATGCGACAACGCCGTCGCCAAGTCCGGCGTCGTCGAGCTCGACGTGCCACTCGTTGGCGAATTCAGGACGACGCGCCTCTTCAATGACCTTGCGTTCGCCCAGATCGGTCGACGCGGTCGACGCCAGAATGCGGAATTTTAACTGACCCGTGTCGTTAATGACGCGCTTGAGTCGCGCGACTTCCGCGTCGTCCGCTTCCGGAATCGTGATCTTGATTTCCGAGTTGGCGCCCAGTTCCTGAATAGCAATTTCACGAACGCCCGACGGATTGATTCGCTTCATGACGGCGTTTTTGAGACCGCTCATGTCCTCGTTCGTGACCGTGTCGTGCCCAGAGTCTTTGTTGGGCTGAACCGCATAGACGAGGATCGAGCCGCCGCGGAGGTCGACGCCGAGGTTGACGCGATGCTCCGCCAGTCCTTTGATCGTTGAAATCAACGCGCCGAAGAAGCAGAAGAAGATGACGAAGTATCCGAACATGTTCTCCGGCGCCTTAAACTTCTTCACGCACATCTTCGCAAAAAAGAACCCCAGAACGCAGAGGAGAATGAAGGAGCCAAAGACGAAAAGTCGCTGGATCGTCGCCTTGCCGTCGGTGGTTTCCTTAACGGTCGTTTCGGACGCGACCGGCTTGGCGTCGTCGGAAGCGGCGGATTCGTCGCCAGCGGGAGCGTCGCCGCCTTCGCTGGCGGCTGGTTCGGCAGGTTCAGGGGCCGCGGCGGAGTCGGCGGCGGCCGGCTCCGTTGCGACGTCTGCCTGAGCGGGAGCCGCTTCGTCAGCGGCGGCGTTATCGGTCGCGACGACGTCCGCCTGAGGAGCGGCGGGCGCTTCGTCCTGCGCATAAGTCGTCGCCGACATGGCGCCGACGGCGAACACGAGGAGCGTAACAAGACCTAAGCAAAAAGGTCTCAACGTGAGTTTTTCGTTAGTCATTTGGGTCAAAATTGTGTATAAGTTAGTACGTGGTCACCCGGCGCGTTCTTTGCGACCGATCCGCGCAGCGAACGGACGCGGCAAAACCGCGCAAGCCGGGGTGAAAAGCTACGACGCGAACGAACTGACGTGTCGACGCGTCATTACCTGTTAAGCTCTTGACGACAGCGCGCCAGACGCCGACGCGTCAGCTCTTGGCGCTCTTGGACTTGCGGTTTGTTTCTCGTCGTTCATCCGGATCTTTTTTAGCCGCTTCTTTGTCAAAGACGAAGTAAACGGAAGAAATCGCAAAGTGGACCTTGACGTTGTTGGAATCGTCGACGCGAAGGACGATCTCGCCCCCCGCTTCGTCGATGGAGTAAACAACGCCGATGACGCCGCCCGTCGTCAGGACTTTGTCGTTGACTTTGATCGACTTAATCATCTTCTGCATCTGCTTGTCGTGCTTTTTCGCCGGCAGAATGAAGATGAAAAAGAGCGCGAGAAGGACGAGAAAACCCAAAATGACAGCCTGAAACGGGCCGCTACCCGCCGGCGCGGTTGTTGGTTCGCCGTCCATAAAAAGAACGGGCGGGAGGGCGGTCAACGCGTCCATTAAAACGACGTTCATGACTATTTCCTCGACAAAGCTGAAGGAGCGTGCATCTGAAAAACAAAACGCAACGGAACGAGAGACGCCGGTCGACGCGGAGCGTTGACGCCTCTCGCCCATTATCGAATATTAGACGCTGATTCTAACTCTTAAATTGGAGACCTTCAAGGGCTCTAAATGACAAATCCCTCTTTTTTCTTCTTTTTGCTTCATGTTTTTCGGCAATTCTGTCGAAGAGACCTTGGGTTTTCTGGATTTGTTCAGGATGCGTTTGGAGAGTTTATCAACTTTTGATGAAAAGGGTTTTGCGCGTTTCTTTTCCGGCGTTCTGTCTTTTTGTTGCAACTTTGAACGTTAAAATGCAACAAATATAACGGTAAAAATGAGCTTGCGCTCTCTTCGTGGCTTTGCTAGAGTCTGTTCGTCGCTTCCCGACGAGGATCCATGCGTTTCATGAGAAACAGGGTTCGGCTCTTCGGGGAATCAGGAGAAACATTTTGAATAGCTACGATCTTCTTACTTTTGATACTTCCTGGGTTCGGTCAGACGTTGAAACCTCGTGCCGAAAATATCGTGAGAGCGATCTCGACGACGTCCTGAACATTGAAAGCGCTTCCTTTGAATATCCATGGTCTCGTCGGGATTTCGAATATTGTCTGACGCTTGAGCGTTGCGGCGTTCTCGTCGCCGAACGCAAGGGCGTGATCGTTGGGTATCTCGTTTACGAAGCGCGACGCAAGTCGATTCGACTTCTCAGCTGCGCCGTCGCAGAGTCAGAACGTCGTTCCGGCGTCGGTTCGTTCCTTCTTCGCGAGCTCGCCGCTCGCTTTGGCGCGACGCGCTCTGAAATCGTGTGTTTCGTT
>CACYBR010000444.1 GCA_902772705.1 uncultured Planctomycetota bacterium | reverse complement strand
CGTCGCGCCGGCGGAATCTGACGTCTTACCGCCGGAACAGCCGACAAAGCCGACAATCGCCAGAAGCGACATAAGGATCGCTATCGTTTTTTCCATGGTTTATCCCTTCGGTTATATCTCTCGTCGAGTCAGGTTACAGTGTTATTAAACGTTCCAATACGCGCGCCCGGCGTCGTTTTCGTCCGACTCGCAACCGTTTGAACGCCGCCCGTTATTTTGCCGTAAAGTCGCCGTGTTTCAAGAGCAAATTTCGCGCGTTTTCCGCGTAGATTTGCTCCCTGACGCCGTGTCAATGATATTTCTCGTAAAAACATTTTCACAAAATCAAGGACGTCGTCAAAAAAAACGCGACGAAATAAAAAAGCCGACAAACGACGCGCGGCGTCCGGTCGGTTCAAGTCCTGCAATTTCTCGAGGAGTTCGCGCACGACCGCGCTTTGTTTCAGGGTGAAGTTGAGCGCCTTGCGGCTGTCTTCGGCGACGCGGTTATTATCGGAGAACGCGAGAACCGCGATGGTCGACGGGAACCGCCGGAAAAGACGCGACGCAGGACTTTCGCGAAAACGCGCAATCCTGGGTTACAGCTCGCTTCAGGGTCGAGGTCAGGCGCTTTAAGGAGCGTGGGCGCAGAAGCGGCGCGTTGAGATTGGAAAAGAATTCGAACGCGCGCTTGAAAAAAAGCTTAACTTCCCCGAAGGAATTTACACATAAATTTGGACTTGACTCCAAGCGACGGTTGACGTCGTGTTCCAAAGAACTCCTTGCGGATATAAAAACCACTTATGAGCGGTTCGGAAAACCACCCATAAGTCCTAATGCTACCACAAGCGAAATAAAGATACAAATCGACCTAAGGTAGCGCCTTTCGTCTCAGCGACGTCAAAAAAGGGACTGGCTTTAGAAGAAGGCGCGGCGCTAGATAGCCAATAAATTTGATAAAAATCGTAATCGAAGCTTATCTGCATCGAAAGCCAGTACTCTCTAAGACCTGTTAAAAGCTCAAATTTTTCGAGAGGTATCGACGTGTCGTTTTCGAACTCGGCGATTTTTTTTAAAAATAAGTCTGCGTCGGGATAATAATCTGAAACCCACTTCTCGGCAGGAATTTTAAGACCAAGTTCAGTGTTAATGATTGCGACGCATTCTTCGATATTTTTGAACCATTCAATCCAACGTCCCTTTTCATTGGCGTCTGAAAATAGGTCTTTACCAGGACAACGCGGCATATCGGACGAAAAAATCGACGAGCGAGCGCGCGGAGGACGATCGCTCGCAGGAAACCGTAACGGCGATTCCCGCAAACGCGACAATTTCGACTCATAATCGTCCTCGCTAGGAGCGACTGCTGTCCTCAGGGGCGTCGACGAAAAAACCGTTTCTTGACTTGATTCATACTCGTTTCGAAGGGCTTGCCATCTTTCGCAACATTCACTGTCGACGTCACGATCAGGGGAAGGTTCTCCGATAATAAGAAACTTCCGAGCCTCTGGGTAAAACCCTAATACTGGGTAATAATTCGGGTAATAAGATCGTTTTCCCGGAACATAGGAACGCCTTTCAAACTTTTCGAAATCCCGGGAGGAAGAATGGATAGGTTGTTTCAATTCTACGCCGAAACGGTGTTGAAGAAAGTTCTCGACAAGAGAGGAAGACGGGATAGGTTGTTTCAATTCTTTTGACGTCGACGTTAGCGATTTGACATGCTTTCGCCACTTCCGATAACGATTCTGATAATGGGCGTGTCGATGCGGAGCGCTCTGATAAACGCAGTCATAAATAAAAGTCGCGAAAAGAGTTAACGCCTTCTCCCTGGTGGAAAAAGATTCGATCTGACAAACACAATCGTCGATTTCTTTCTTTGACGAAGCCAAAACCTTTTCTTTGAAACGATAAAACTTCAAATAACGCGTAAAAGTCAATTCCGCTTGAAAGCGCATCCCGGAAAAAGCAAAGAACGAATAAGGGAAAACTTCTATACTCGACGCCTCGTTACGTAAATAATCAGACAACGAAAGCCCATCGTCTGGCGTTCGACGCGTTCTCAACGTGTTTCTTTTCATCAACGAAAACACGCCGCAAGAACCTATACCAGCGCACGCTATCCCGCACCCTGCCGTTGCAATATTAAAAAGTAATCGGCGACGAGAAAGCTGATCTAAATGTACGGAAGAAGTCATCATTATACTCACAATTTCTGCTCTCTATACTAAAGCGATAAAACAACGACTTTCGATTCCTCGACGACGCGCCTTTAAGTTAAATCGACTCCTCTTATTGT
>CACYBR010000443.1 GCA_902772705.1 uncultured Planctomycetota bacterium | reverse complement strand
CCTGAAAGGATTGCGGCATTGGAATTATTTCCACTACCTCGAAATCTTTCCGATTTCGTATTTTGAAGAGCGTCAGAGGAACGGCGAACTCTTTCTTCTTAAAAATGAATCCTCCGTTATCGTCGGCGTTGGGACGCTCTTGACTCACGACGACGGCTGGGAGGATTCCGCAAAAATTTCTGCGTACTACGTCCATAATCTTGTGACGGATCCTGCGGTTCGCGGCGCCGGGCTCGTCATGATGAGGTTCTTTTACGAGAAAGCGGTTGGCGACGGCAAGGAGGCGCTCCGTCTTGACTGCGACGTCGACAGCGACTTTTTTAACGACTATTATGAGAAACTCGGTTTCAAACTGGCGGGACGCTGCGCCTACGGTCCCTATCGCGGGTTTCGCCGGCAGCTTACGCTCTCGTAAAAACGCCGACGTCGAGAGCGCGTTTCGTCGCAACGCTCTCGACCGAGTCGGTTTTTGGCGCGTCGACTGGTTGTTGAAAGCGCTGGATAAAACTGTCGTCGAAGAACAAGGTCTTCCGTAGACGTAGAATAAGAAATTCTGAATGAACAGAAAAGCTGTTTTCTGTCTTACTAATAAATTTTCTTTTTTAGACTTTGTTTTAAGCGTTAAACCTTTATTTTGCCCTTGAAACTGACAGTTAGACACGTTAGAATCAAAGTGTGGGTTCGCCTTCTCTAATCGTGGGGAGACGGATAAGGGCGTAAAGAAGGACACGAGGACGCGTAAGCGTTCTCTTGGCGCAGGATGAATTTCCTGGCGTCGATCGGCTTGCGCCGATCTTCGCGAGGTGATTTTAGCGCTTGAAACGGACGAATTCGAAATGGGGGAGTCAGCTTCCTTTCGGATTCAGGGTTGCGGAGAAACGGTTAGTTATGGCTATTGACAAGACAAAGCGGGTTCCGGTTCATGAACAGAGCCCGGACGTCAGAGCTCACAACTTTAAAGAAGTTCGTCAGGGGTATACTCTTGAGGAAGCGATGCTTGAAGCGTCGCGCTGTCTTGGATGCAAGAAGCCTCTGTGCAAAGAGGGTTGCCCTAACAGGAACAACATTCCGGAATTCATTGCCGAGCTTAAGATAGGCAACGTTGAGGGCGCGTATAAGTATCTGGCTGAGCGTACTTCTCTTCCTGGCGTCTGCGGTCGCGTTTGCGATCAGCCGCATCAATGCGAAGGCAAGTGCGTTCGCGGGGTGAAGGGCGATCCTGTCTCGATTGGAATGCTGGAACGTTTTGTCGCCGACATGGCCTCAAAAGAAGGTTACGACGCGGTAGAGACGGCGGCTCCGAACGGTCATAAGGTCGCCGTGGTAGGCGCGGGTCCCGCCGGGCTCGCCTGCGCGTATAATCTCGCGCTCGACGGATGCGACGTTACGATTTACGAAGCGCAGCACGAGGCAGGCGGCGTGTTGCGCTACGGCATCCCTGAATATCGGCTCCCGAAAGAAACGGTTGTCGCGTATGAAGTCCGCAACGTGACCAGAATTGGCGTCAAGATCGTGACGGACTGCCCCATTGGCAAGTCGCTTACGATCGACGATCTATTTGCTCAGGGGTTTGAAGCGGTCTTTCTCGGCGTAGGCGCATGGTCGCCCAAGTATATGGGCGTCCCCGGCGAGGACGCGGAAGGCGTCTTTACCTCCGACAAATTCCTTTCAACGTATCTTTTCGGCGACGTCGCGAACGACGACGGCGTTCCCAACTGCGTCGCCAATCGACGCGTCGTCGTCGTAGGCGGCGGCAACGTTGCGATGGACGTTGCGCGCACCGCCGTGCGTCTTGGCGCCAAAGTCCAAATCGTTTATCGACGCGGCGAAGCGGAATTGCCCGCGCGACTCGACGAGATCGAGCACGCGAAGGAAGAAGGAGTGACCTTCAATCTTTTGACCAATCCGACCAAGATCCTCAAGAATGACGACGGTTTTGTTCGGGGAGTCGAGCTTGTCAGAATGGAATTGGGCGAGCCGGACGAATCAGGACGTCGTCGACCTCATGCGATAGAGGGCTCGAACTTCGTTCTCGAATGCGACGCGGTTATCATGGCGCTTGGCACAGGGGTCGACCCCAACATTGCGGAAGCGACGCGTGGTTTGGAGATCGACGACCGGAACCGTATCATCATCCGCAACGAGGACGGTCTTACGAGTCGTGAAGGCGTTTATGCCGGGGGCGACGACGTGACGGGACCGGAAACGGTCGTTCTGGCAATGGGCGCGGGCCGCCGTTCCGCCAAGGCGATTATGGAATATCTGAAATCGAAGGAATGACGTTTTCCGTGTCGACGTTTTGGTTGAAATGAGCATATCGTTAGAGTCGAGAATCTTTATCGGGTTTTCGACTCTTTGTTTTTATAAAAGCATAACAGAACGAAATCAAGAACGTTAAGGTCTCGTTAAAATGGAAGATTTCTTCAAGCTGAAGGAGCGTGGGACGACGATCCGTAAGGAATTTGTCGCAGGCATGGTCACGTTTTTTGCGATGTGTTACATTCTTTCGGTAAACGCGGGCATGTTTTCGAATCCTTTGGGGGACGGTAGCAATCCACTTGGGGTATCCTTCGGAGCGATCTATATAGGGACAGGACTTGCGGCGATCGTCGGCGCGCTTCTTATGGGACTTCTAGCGAATCTTCCGTTGGCGCTCGCGTCGGCGATGGGAGAGAACGCGTTTTTTGTCTATTCGGTGTGTCTTGCGCTTGGCATGAGTTATCCAAACGCGCTGGTTCTGACGCTCATTGACGGGATTCTTTTTATTGCCCTGACAGTGACGGGTCTTCGTCGACTTGTGTTTGATTCGATTCCGACCAGCGTACGTAAGGGGATCATGGTCGGACTTGGTCTTTTTATCGCGCTGTTGGGATTGCAGAGCGCGGGTATTGTCGTTGCGCATCCGTCGACGGGCGTTACGCTTGCGTCCTTCAACGTTATGACGAACAAGTGGGGCGCGCTCATGCCGTGTCTCGTAGCGCTTGGAACCTTTTGGACCATCTGCGCGTTGTCTCACCGGAACGTTCCGGGAGCGGTCTTTATCGGTCTCTTTGCGGGAACGGTCGCGTATTATTTTTTGGGCGTGACGGTCGCGGGGTTCTATGACACGGTAAATCTTTCGCTGGAGAGTCCATTCGCGGCGTTTAAAGCGTTTGGGAAGGAATCGTTCGGTCAGGTCTTTACGAGGGGCTTTGATTTTTCACCCTATATAGCGGAACACGGCATGACGAGCTTTGCGCTCGTCTTTGCGACGACCGCGCTTTCGATGTGCATGATGGATCTTTTCGACACGCTTGGGACGCTGTATGCGACGTGCGGGGTAGGGAATCTTCTTACGAAGGAGGGTAACGTTCCGAATATGAACCGCGCGATGCTGGCGGATTCAATAGCGACGACGGTCGGGGCGGCGTGCGGGGTTTCGACGGTCTCGACGTTCGTGGAGTCGAGCGCCGGCGTGATGGAGGGCGGTCGCACAGGTTTGACGTCGATATTTACGGCTCTTTTCTTTGGACTGGCGCTTTTCCTGACGCCGATAGCGCGACTTGTGCCGTCATGCGCGACGTCGGCGTGTCTCGTCTATGTCGGAGCGCTCATGCTTGGGGGCGCGAAGAATATTGATTGGCGACGTTTGGACGTCGCCATACCGGCGTTCATGACCATCTGCATGATTCCGTTCACGTGCAACATTGCGTTCGGGATTGCCTTTGGCATGTTTTCCTACGTGATCATGTCGTTTGCGTCGAAGCGCGCCAGCGAGATCTCGGCAAGCTCCTGGGTTGTAACGATCCTCTTTGGCGCGACGCTCTTTTTGACGCATTGACGTTAGACTTTAATGCAGACGAACAGGTCGATCTTAAGTTAGACGTCGAGGCTAAAAACAATCTGTATATGAAAGAACGCCGATCCGCTTTGCTGAGCGGGTCGGCGTTTTCTATGGAACAGGCGTCTTTTCGGCAACCTGACGCGATCACTGATAAACGCGCACGTAATCGATAAGGAAGTCGGTCGGACAGGTATCGTCGGCGATTTCGCCGCCCCAGCTTCCGCCGATTGCGGTGTTGAGGATCAGGAAGCACGGCTTGTCGAAGGGCCACGTTTCCGTTTTAGGCTCTTCCTCGGAGCGCTTGAATTCCAGGACGAGAATATCGTCGACAAAGAGGAGAAGCTTTTCTTCGGTCCATTCGAGGGCGTAGACGTAGAAGCGTTCCTCAGGCTGCTCGCCCGGTTTGTCGAGCTTGACGTTTTTGCCCTTGCTGACGACTTCCCACGGTTTGGCGCCCTTGCGCTGCATGTGGATTGTCGCGTGCGACGTGAAAGGCGTGTGTCCAACGTATTCCATAATGTCGATTTCGCCGCAACGCGCCCAGCCTTCTTTGCGGATATTGTCGCCCATCATCCAGATAGCGGGCCAGATTCCTTTTCCCTTGGGGAGCTTTGCGCGAACCTCGACTCGTCCGTAGAGCCACGACGCTTTACCGAGCGTCTCAATCGCGGCGGAAGTGTAATCCGCCGTCTTGCGTCCATGATTCTGCGGCTTGCCGTCAATATCGTAGGATTCCTTAAGCGTACGGATCGTCAGCAGTCCGTCCTTCTGAAAGATGTTCTCAAGGCGTCCGTCGGTGTAATACTGCGCTTCGTTATTGCGGACGTAGCCGATTTCATAGCTCCATTTCTCAGGGTCAGGGAGTCCTTCGCCGTTGAATTCGTCGTTCCACGCGAGTTTGAGCTCGCGACCGTCGGACGTCTTGACCGTTTCGGGCGCTGGCGCTTTGAAATCCTCCGCCTTCGTCGAGGCGTTCGGCGTGACGAAAAGGACCGCGATCGCCGCGGCGCAAAGAATCAGAGTCTTTTTCATCGAATAATCTCTTCTGGTTTGGGGAACAATTGAAATGTAACGTTTTGGGCGCTACGCGTTAAAGATTGTTAAGCGTTGACGAACGATCCGCTCCATCGCGTCGACGACCTCGTCGATCGTCATACCGTCGGAGACGACCCGCACGGCGTCCGCTGGTTCGCGGAGCGGTCCGACGGCGCGCTGGGAATCGCTGCGGTCGCGGTCGACGATTTGACGAAGAATCTCGTCGTAGTCGGCGGACTCGCCGCGCGCTTCAAGCTCGCCGAGCCTCCTGCGCGCGCGTTCTTCCGCGCTCGCGGTCAGATAGATCTTGCATCGCGCGTCGGGAAAGACGACCGTTCCCTGATCGCGCCCTTCCGTCACGATCGGCTTGCTCGCGCCGATCCTCCGCTGCTGCTGGACCATAATCTCGCGCACCGCCGGCGCGTTGGCTGGATACCGGACGTTGAGCGACACCTCGCTGGCGCGAACCGCGTCGGTGACGTCTTCTCCGTCCATATACGTGCGACCGTCGACCGATTCGAGGCGAACCGCAGTCGCCAGCGCCGCCAGCGCGTCGTCGTTATGAAGATCGACCCCGTCGCGCAGCGCTTTAAGCGCAATCGCGCGATACATCGCGCCCGTGTTGAGATATTCCAGTCCCAGCCGCCGCGCCAACGCGCGCGTACAGACGCTCTTGCCCGCGCCTGCGGGACCGTCTACCGTTACGACGTCTATTGCCATGGAGCGCTCCTTATTGAGGTTAGACTTGTCCCAGTCGATTCTCGACGAATCCGGGACGACTGGGAACATTGTATCTGAAATCGTCGCGCTTTTCCATACTCGCGTCTGCGACAGACGGTCGTTTCAGAGCAAATCCCCGGGGAGACGATCGCGTGAATTCAGGATCAGCAACATTGATACTCAAGTTGCGTATTGTCGAAAACGCCGTTCTTCAGGTCCTCTTTACTGATCCAGAAATAGAAGACCCCGCAGTCCCCAATCATAAGTTCATAGTCCCCCTCCTCGATAGGAGCCATTTGGAAAAGCAAGACGCCATCCTCGTCCATCATCGACCCCTGAACGAGTTCCGGGTAGCCCAGCAACTTTGTCGTTGTGATTTCTGATTCGTCTTCGGGCTCAAAGCCCAGTTCCACGCGACATTCGTCGTAGAGTTCGTAATCTTCGTAGAGTTCTTTATCGGAGTTCCACGCGTCTTCCCAGTACGGGACGCAATCAGCGGTTTTGAAATCCACGGCAAATTCAGGGATACGATCCTCTTCTTCGAGGTCGTCTGGGAATTCGGCGATCTTCAGCGCCGTTTCGTCAGGAAAGTAGAAAACACGGTAGTCGTCTTCGTTTTCGAAAATCGTATCAAGGGCGAGAAAGAAGCTGAGAACGCCGGTTTTGGGGAGCAGATTCTCCTTGTCCAGAGGGGCGACGTCTTTCAGATTAAACTGCGCCATGAAGGCCAGCGGCTTGCGCGAATTGTCCTCGTCGAGAAAGAGCGGCCACACGAAATCGGCGGGAACGGCGGGCTTGCCTCCCACTCTGCAAGCGCAGACAGGCAACGGGGCGTTCGGTTT
>CACYBR010000442.1 GCA_902772705.1 uncultured Planctomycetota bacterium | reverse complement strand
GCGCTTCGCGTCGTTAAAGGTTACGCGCCAAATTCCAGAGGAAGAATCTCGTGGAATCTTCGCTTTACCATGCAACAAAACTCCGCGCGGCCGGGGATAGAGCTCGCTGGAATCTGCGGGCGAATTCGCACCTTTGGCGTCGCGATGGAAAACACGGCGCCTCTGATCTTCGGCGAGTTTGATCTGGACTCGCTATTCTCCGGCGACACGCAGTTCGCCAACCTTATCGGCCCGTTTTATTTCAACGGCTCCGACGTCTTTTGGGGTCGACGAGCGCCCGCGATTCGCAGGACTCCCATATACGCGGATCCGTTCGTCCGTCAATTGATCGACGCCGACCCGCTGTATCAGACGGCCGCGCGGCCCGACGCTCGTCGCGTGATCCGCGGACAGGACGATAATCTCGCGGGCTTTGACGATTCGTCCGCGCCTCGCGGAGTCCAGAACAGCGCAGAGCCCCGCTCGTCCGATTCCAACGACTCCGAATCGGCGACGAAACCTTCTTCCACGCCTTTCCCCGAAACAAACGTCGAAGGAGGCGATCGCTCCGTTCAAGCGCGCGTCTTCGGAGGACAGGCCGTATGCGACGGCGTGTTCCTGAACGGTCAGTCGCCCCGATACCGATTTACCACGCGTTTGCAAAACGCGGCGCTCGACGAAATGATGCGCGTCGTCTCGCCCGGTTCCCAGCCCCTTAAGGGCGTCGTCGGTTTCAACGCGACTCTTCAGGGCGAAGGGAAAAACATCGCCGCGCTCAAGGGAGAAGGAGCCGCGACGATTCGCGAGGCGCAGCTTTACGAGCTCCCGCAGATAGTCAGAATCCTTCAGGTCCTGAGCGTCCAGGAACCTGGCGACAACGCTTTCAGCTCCTGCGACGTCGATTTTAAAGTCCTCGGCGACCACGTCCAGCTCTCGCGCGTGCTCCTTGAGGGCGACGCGCTCACGCTCTTTGGCGACGGTTGGCTCACGATCCGTCAGCAGGAGAAGCTTATCGATCTCACTCTCAGCGCGCGACTCGGGAACTCCAAGAGTCAGATTCCGATCGTTTCCGACGTGATTGGCGCCGCGAGCGATCAGGTTGCTCAGATTCGCGTCGAAGGAAACCTCTCCTCGCCGGTCGTCCAACAGGATCGGCTCCCGGGCTTAAAAAAGGCATGGTGGAGCATTTTCCCGGAACAGGAGCCCGAACCGACGGACAAAGCGCCCGTTGAACGTTCGCGTCCTGTCCGCGACGCCTGGCGAAAACTCATCGGAGTCGACGACAAAGAAAAAGAGTAACGACAAGCGCCCCTTGAGTTAGTTGTCGACCCTGTCGGCGCTTCGCCCCTTGCCTTTTCTCACCCGTCAAGTAGAATGACCGCGAAAGCTCAGAGGCCCCCCTATGCCGGAACCGAAAAAACGCGGTAAAAAACCGTCAGAGCTCATTTCCTATTCGGAGAGCTCGTCCTATCGTAAGATTAAGTGCGAACACTTCACGCTCGAAGGTTTTTCGCGCGCGCCTGTCATGACGTTCTGGCGCGTGCCTGAGTACAAACTGGGCTTCGATCTCGGCTGGCAACCGTGGGAATTCATGGGCGCTCCGCGCTGGTTCGTCTCTCACGCCCACATGGATCATATTCTCGCGCTGCCTGCGTACGTGGCGCGCCGCAGAATGATGCAGATGGACCCGCCGACCATCTATCTCCCTGAACAGAAAGTCAACGATCTGCGTCAGTTCCTCGCCGCTTTCTGTCGTCTGGAGCAGAGCGTTCTTCCATGTGAAATTATCGGAGTCCGACCCGGCGACGAAATCGATCTTTCCCGCGAGCTCGTCGTCTCCGTTCATAAAACGTGGCACTCGGTCCCTTCGGTCGGCTACGTCGTCTGGGAACGCCGAAAGAAGCTAAAGCCCGAATATCTTGAACTCAGCGGCGAAGAAATTCGCGATCTGAACCTCTCTGGCGTCGAAATCTCCTACGAACAGAGATTCCCGCGCATTGCGTTCCTCGGCGACAGTTCCGTCCGCGGACTTGACGAGAATCCCGATATGTTCCGCGCCGACGTTCTCATCACGGAAATGACGCACGTCTCGCAAAGTCGCAACGAGCCCTTCCAGCTCCCCGGACATATGCGGCTGGAGGACTATGTCGAGCGCAGAGATAAATTCCAGAATAAGAAAATCGTCGCGTCGCATTTCAGCATACGCTACTCTCTGCATGAAATTCAGTCGCGTGTTCGCGAAAAACTGCCCGATATGCTCGACGGCAGACTCGTGCTTGTTTGACTTTCAACATGATTGCGTTATCAGACGCTCAATCGGGGGGTTCTTCCAGCTCTCGCGGATTCTGGAACGTTGGAACAATTGTTCGCGTTCGTCATAAAACAGGTCGGTTCGCTCGGCTCAAGCGCCAACGCACGACCCGCCCCATTATTATATTGATTCAGTGTGAATACGCTAAGCTTTGCGTCGCCCGTCAAGAAAACACAACTTTTGTATTTTAAGCCTTCTTGACAAAAAAAATTGTTCCCATAGAATCAAAAAATTCCGTTGTCTTGGGATAAATTCTGGAACGAGTCGCGTTCTCGCAACGTCTCAACCTTCGTTTTGCGCGTCGCCCTGGTTTATCCTGTCGCTTGTAACGCAAATAAATATATTGAGTCCAAAAGAGAAACAAAATGAATAAAAAATTCATGCTCTTAATCGCCGTTTTGGCGATCCTTGTGGTTGTTCCGGCCTGTGGAAAGAAGGTTATGAAGACTGAAGCCGTTTCCGGCAAGGTCACGCTCGACGGCGCGCCTCTCGCGCAGTGTTACGTTTACTTCGTTCCTGATGGCGAAGGCGACAGCGGCGTCGCCATCACGAACGACGCCGGCGAATACAAACTTCAGACGCTCAAGGGCGCCGCCGACGCCGGCACCACCCCGGGCAACTACAAGGTCTACTTTACTCACGACGTCGTTGTTTCTCCCGCTGAAACCAACGCCGACGGCGAAACCGTCAAGGACGAGGTCACCAAGAACGATCTTCCGGCGAAGTACCTGAAGCCTGAAACCTCCGGTTTCACCGCTCAGGTTGTCAAAGGCAAGAACACCTTTGATTTCGACCTTTCTTCCAAGTGATCAATTTGGCGTTTTTTTGTCCAACTTCAAACGTTCGCGTTCAAGTTTTCGACGCGTCCGAAGTCAAGGTTCTCCGTCTTGTTCGCCCCTTGAAATCCCACCTTCGAATGTTTGAACAAACGGATCGTTTCAATATTTCCCCAAGTTGTGGGGTTTCAAGGAGTTTTGTTATGTCAAAGTCCAATCGTGGCTTTACCCTAGTTGAACTGCTCGTAGTCATCGCCATCATCGGTATTCTTATTGGTCTGCTTCTTCCCGCCGTTCAGGCCGCTCGCGAGGCCGCGCGT
>CACYBR010000441.1 GCA_902772705.1 uncultured Planctomycetota bacterium | reverse complement strand
ACGAGTCGTATCGTCGCGCCTTTCTGAACCTTTGGGAGAGCGTCTATAAGCGCGACGTTCACAACAACGGATCGTTCAGTCGCGGGGAGCAGGCGACGGGGACGCCGTTTAAAGAGGGCGCGATCGAAACATGCTGCACGGTCGCATGGACCGCGCTGACGGTCGAGGCGCTGCGCATGACGGGCGACGTTCGCTGCGCGGACGCGCTTGAAAACACGCTCTACAACGCCGTCTGCGCCTACACGCACCCGTCTGGAAGCTGGTGCGCGTACGACACGCCGATGAACGGTCGCCGCGAAGCGTCGTTCGACACGATCGTATTTCAATCGCGGCCGGGTCAGCCGGAACTCAACTGTTGCAGCGTCAACAGCCCTCGGGGATTCGCCGAGCTCGTCAACTGGGGCGTCATGTTCGAGGACGACGGCTCGATCGTTGTGAATTACTACGGGGCAGGCAAGACGACGTTCACGGTCGGCAATCAGAAGGTTGCGCTCGTTCAGAAGACCGGGTACCCGACAGACGGACGCGTCGAGCTTTCTCTGACCTCTCAGGACGGCTCCGAGGTCGACGCGACGCTCAAGCTTCGCGTTCCCGAATGGGCGGACGGCGCCATGCTCACGACGCCGGAAAACGCCGACGGTCAGCTTCTTACCGCCGGCTCTTACGTCGCCGTTCAACGCCGATGGAAGACGACCGATTCGATCGTTCTCGAATTGCCAATGAAGCTTCGCTATACGTCAGGGGACGGCGATTTCGCGGGAAGAATCTCCGTATACTACGGCCCGCTCCTTCTGGCGTACGACCAGTTTTTCAACCGCGCCGAAACGGACGCGATCCCGACGATCGAGCCGAAAGCGCTCGAGTCTGCGGAAATCGAGATTCTCGCGCCCAATCCGAATTCGGAGCTCGTCGGCTTCTATTCGCCGCAGGTATTTATCAAGGTCGATTCGACCGGTCCCGACGCGGCGCCGATCTTTCTGACAGACTTCGCGCACGCCGGAAGTCTCGGTTCGAGCTACGCGTCCTGGCTTCCCGCGAAGGAAATCGCGCCCCCGGTTCCCGCGTGCGAACGCCCTCTTCAGGACGCGAAGGTCGCGCCCGGCGCTATTCCCTTTACATGGCGTAAGATCGTCAATTTCGAGACGTTCCAATTCCGCGTTCTTGTTTCCGACGACCCTGATTTTAACTCGACGCTCTTCGAAGTCGAGTCGACGAACGGAAAAGACGCCGTCGCTTTGCCGGAACAGACGAAAATACTCGAGCCGAATAAGACGTATTACTGGAAGATCGTCGCGCAAAACGAGTTTGGCGCGACCGAATCGCTCGCGCCGGGCAGACGTTTCTCCGTGGACGCGACCCTTCCTGCGTTCGATTATGACGCGTACCTCGCGGAAAGGACCGCCAACGCGTCCTTCCAGACGATCGTCGACGATCCGCTCGCGGGCGAGCCGACGCCGGTCGTCGGAACGGTTCGACTTGCGCGCAATCTCGCCGCGCGCGAAGACAAGGGCGTCGCGTTCAACGGGACCGACTCGCTGCTCGTCTACGAACTCGCCGCGTTTCCTGCGGTCGAATTTGAGGCGACGCTCGAGTTCTTGGTCGAGTCCGCGCCGCAACAGGGTCGGATCGCGCAGATTGTCTCCGCATGGACGAAAGGCCTCGACGATCCTCTGCGCGTGGCGGTCGATTCCAGCGGCAGGATCTACGGCGCCGTCGAAGGAACGCGCGGCGGAAGAACGGCGCCCGAAAAGCTGGCGCTTGGCGTCTGGCACACGCTGCGCGTAACCAAGGAAGGACGCGATTGGACGCTCTTTGTCGACGACGAGGAACTCGGACGACTCGCGACGGAAAAGGTTATGTCGACCGACTCGCTCGCCGTCGGACTGGGGGGCAACCCGGTCTATACGGGCGACCCGGAATTCCTGCGCGGCGGAATCGCCAACTTCAAGCTTCGCGGAATTTGCGAATAACTTGGCGAAATCGACGCTTTGTCTCACGATTTCTCATGATTGTCAGGCAAGGTATTTATTTTTGACGCAGACTCTGATATATTAATGCGCAATCACAGTTCGATCTGTCGTCCGCCGCGCAGACGGCGGGCGAGATCACTCCGCCATACAACGCTTTTTATAAGGAACAGACGCGATGGTAATGAAGAAATTTATGAACGATCCTCAACGCGTAACGAACGAACTTCTCGAAGGTTATGCGCTTTGCTATCCCGACAGGGTCAAGCTGGTTTCTGAAAAGATCGTCGTTCGCGCGACGCCGAAATCCAAGGACAAGGTCGCGATCGTTACGCTCGGCGGCGCAGGACATGAGCCCGCGCTGAGCGGCTTCGTCGGCGAAGGTATGCTCGACGCGTCGGTCGTGGGCGACATTTTCGCGGCGCCGGGCGCGCCGAAGATCGTCGAGGCGCTGCGGCTGTTCAAGGATAACGCCGGCATAATCCTCGTCGTTCTGAATCACGAAGGAGATCAGCGCAACGCCTCGATGGCGCTCATGATGGCGGAGAAGGAAGGAATCAAAGTTTCGAAGATCGTCACGGCGGAAGACATCGCGCCGGGCGCGGACGCGCCACGTTCGGAGCGCCGCGGGCTCGGCGGCTGCATTCCGCTCATCAAGGTGATTGGCGCGGCGGCGGAAAAGGGTATGAGCGTCGACGAAATTCTGGCGGTCGGCGAACGGTTTAACGAACGTATGGCGACGCTCGCCGTGACGCTCAAGGTCGCGACGCATCCTCAGGCGGGTCAGGAGATTGGCGCGCTTGCCGACGACCAGATGGAGATTGGCATGGGTCAGCATGGCGAAGGGGGCGGGAACGGACCTGAGCTTATGCAGAGCGCCGACTGGGTCGCCGAGACGATGATTAAGAAGCTTCTGTACGCGATTAAAGCGAAAGCGGGCGAAAAGCTCTGCCTTATCATTAACGGCAGCGGCGCGACGACGCTCATGGAGATGTTTATCGTCTTCCGTAAGGCGTACGCCGTGGCGAAAGAAGCGGGACTCGAAATCGTCGCGAGCAAATGCGACGAGCTCCTCACCGTTCAGGAGGCCGCCGGCTTCCAGATGTTCGTCGGGATCTTCGACGACGAAACGCTCGCGCTTTACAACGCGCCGAGCGACGCCCCTTACTGGGTCAATCGTTGAGCAGACGCGAGGTTATCGATGACGAACGTTTTTACGAAAGAGCTTCTCGTGAGCGCGCTCAAGGGCGCGCTCGCGAGCGTCACGGAACATTTTGACGAGCTCAACGCGCTCGACGCGGCGACCGGCGACGGCGACCACGGAACGGCGATCGAAGCGACGCTCAAGGCCGCGCTCGAATCTGCGGAACAGCCGGGTTCGCTTGCGGACACGCTGTCCAACGTCGCGATGGGTATCATGTCCGCCACGGGCGGCTCCACGAGTTCCCTCAACGGCTCCTTCTATATGGGCTTGAGCTCCGGCGCGACGTCCGATTCTCTCGATCCGGCGTCGACCGTTAAGATGTACGAGTCCGGGCTCGCCATGATGGGTTCCATGACGAACGCGAAGGTCGGCGACAAGACGATGATGGACGCGATGATTCCAGCGGTCGAAGCGATGACGACGACGATCGCGGCGAACGTCGACGCGTCTCTCGCGGACGTTTTCAACGCGGCGGCGGCCGCGGCGCAGTCGGGCGCGGAAAAGACGAAGGATTACGTCGCGAAGTTCGGACGCGCGCGCAATCTTGGCGATCGCAGTCGCGGAAGTCAGGACGCGGGCGCGACGAGCCTTGCGCTCGTCTTCAAAGCGTTTGCCGACGCCGTCGCCAACGCGTGACGCGACGCTTTAACGAACCAACTCTCCGCGGCGGGGGTCCCGCTGGGATTCCCGCGCGCGTAACTTTATCATTTCAAAGAAAACAGGAATTGAAAATGGCTGATAACGAAGGCAATATCGACGCGAAAAATTTTGGAATCGGCGTCCCCCAGACTCAGGAACAGTTCTTCCTCAAGGGCAACGAGAACGCGAGCTACGGCATTAAGTCCCGTCTGTCCCAGATCTTTAATAAGAAATCCGGTCACACCGTCATGCTGGCGTTTGACCATGGTTTCATCATGGGCCCGACGTCAGGGCTGGAACGCATCGACCTTACGATCAATCCCCTGATCGAATACGCCGACTGCATCATGTGCACGCGCGGTATTCTTCGCTCCGTCATTCCGCCGACGACGAACAAGCCGGTCTCTTTCCGCGCCGACGGCGGCACCACCATTCTCACGAGCCTCAATGACGAAACGCTGATCGATATCGAGGAAGCGATTCGTCTGAACGTTTCGCTGCTCGCCGTCATGGTCGCGATTGGCGATCCGGAACATGAAGGCTCCACGATTCGCAATCTTACGAAGACGGTCGACCTCGGTTCTCGTTACGGTATTCCGACCCTCGGCGTCACCGCCGTCGGCAAGAACCTGACGCGCGACGCGCGTTATCTCGGGCTCGCGACCCGCGTTTGCGCGGAAAATGGCGCCAACGTGATCAAGACCTACTACTGCGACGAAAAATTCGAGCAGGTTACGAACGCGTGCCCGGTTCCGATCGTCATCGCCGGCGGTAAGAAGCTTCCGGAACGCGACGCGCTTGGGCTCGCTAAAAACGCGATCGATCAGGGCGCGGCTGGCGTCGACATGGGGCGTAATATCTTCCAGGCGGATTCTCCGATCGGAATGCTCCTCGCCGTTCGCGAGATCGTCCACAATAACGCGACCGTCGATCAGGCGTTCGACTGCTACGAAACCTACAAGAATCAGGCGAAGTGATCGCTTTCGTCTGAACGATTGATCTGGAGACTCCCGCTGGTCGAGACGCGCTCAAGCGCGACGACTGACCGACGGGAGTTTTTGTATCCCGCGATTCCGTGATTCGCTCGAAATCTGAAAGGGTCTCCATGAAAACGCTTTCCGCTCTTTTAACGTCCCTGATTCTTCTGATTCCTATCGCCGTGTCAGCGGCGGATTTGCCCGCTTTTACCCGAGTCCCGCCTGTTCTCGTCGACGACGAGATCATGCCGTCGCAGGGCCAGATCGACGCGTCCGCCGCGTGGGT
>CACYBR010000440.1 GCA_902772705.1 uncultured Planctomycetota bacterium | reverse complement strand
TCGGTCGGCAACGACGTCATGCCGGAGGGATTGTACGCAAGGAGCGTAACGTCGGCGCCAGCGTAGTATCCGGCGTCGTATGGCAGGTGCGCGCTCACGAGCGCCACCTTCTTGCCGAGCTCATGCGCCTTTTTAATCGTGGAATTCACAAAGATCGCGGAGACGTTCTCCGGGTCGGAGTCGTCGAGCATTCCCAGACCGGTTGTTCGCGTGCACAAAACGACGACGTTCGCCTTGTCGAGCGCCTTGCGTGCGGCGTCCTTCCCAGCCTTGTCGCTGTAGTTGATCGTTTCGAGCGTGACGGATTCCGGGATCGTCCCCTCCTTCTTGAGGCGTTCGATCGCATATCGAGCGGACAACTCAAGCGCGGAGTTCGGGGACAGATACAGGACGTTCGCCTTCTCGTCGAGTTTGAATGGGAGCGCGTCGCCGCCCTTGTACGCGGTCACGGCCTTGACCGCGATATCCCATTCGGCGTCGTGGTTGGCCTTGGAGCCGACGACGGCGAGCGCGTTCTTAACGCGCTTGTCGAGCGTTTCGGTCGGGGGATCGAGAACGCCGTACTTTTCCTTCATTTTAAGGATTCGCAGCACGGAGTCGTCGAGCTCAGACTCCGGAATCTCGCCGTCTTTGACCATTTTGACGATTCCGTTGAGATAATCGCCGAGCTTCGCGAGCCCCTTCTCGCTCTGCGTCACGACGGGCATGAGGAGGATATCAACGTCGGCGAGGATCGCAAACTTCGCGGAATCCATCGGCTTGAAGTTTTCAGAAATCGCCGCCATTCCGAGCGAATCGGTGCAGACGACGCCGTCGAACCCGAGCTTTTCGCGCAGGACGTCGTGAATCATGACCTTCGAAAGGGTCGCCGGCAGCTTGACCTCCTCGCCGTTCTTAATGGAGATATAGCTTGTCTTTTCGACCTTAGGGAACTGGATGTGCGCGGTCATAACCATATCGGTCGTCTTCGCGCACGCGGCGAAGGGAACGAGCTCCATCTCCATGAGCTCGTCGAGCGATTTGTCAATTTTCGGAAAGCCGGTGTGGCTGTCCACGTCCGTGTCGCCATGCCCGGGGAAATGCTTGACGCAAGCGATCGCCTTTTCCAGATGAAGGCCCTGAACGTAAGCGGCGCCAAACTTCGCGACGACGTTCGGATCGTCGGAAAAAGAACGAACGCCGATAATCGGGTTGTTCGCGTTGTTATTGACGTCGACCGAGGGTCCAAAGTTCGTGTTGAACCCCATCGCCATGAGTTCCTGACCGATGATTTGGCCCGCCTTCTCGGCGCTCTTGACGTCGCCGGTCGCGGCAAGCGCCATGTTGCCGGGGGTCGACGTACCCGTCGTGAAGCGGGTCACGTATCCGCCCTCCTGATCGACCGTAATGAGCATCGGAATCCCGGCGGAGGATTGGCGCGCGGCGTTCTGGATCTGGTCGGTAAGGCGCACGGTCTGCTCCGTACCCTCGCAGTTTGGCGCGAAAAGGCAAATGCCGCCCAGATTGTACTTCTTGATCGCGTCGGCAAGCTGGTCGTTGAGTTCGGTCACGGGCCCGTTCTTACCTTCACCCTCCCATGCGCGAAAAGCGACGCATACCATCTGACCGACCTTCTCCTCAACGGTCATTCGCGCCAGGATCGCGTCGGGCGTTGCGAGGCCGTCGTCAGCGTAGCATAGATTCGTCGTCGACATGCCGGCGACGACGCAGATAAGGGCGACGCCCAGTGAAACCAGAATCGTCGATTTTTTCATGTTAACCTACCGTTTCTCTCGTTGAAAAAATGGGGGCGCGCGTCGCCGGGCCGGAAGCGCTCCGACCGGGCCGCGTTCGAGAAGCGCGCGGCGCGCCGCGTAACCGTAACCGCGGTTCTCGCGGGGTCAGGGTTAGTCGCGAATAAAGAATTGATCGATCTTATCGGTCGTAAAGACGACCGTGGAAGGTCGTCCATGCGGACAATGATGCGCAAAGACCTCCATCTCGGCCTGGGCGACGAGCTCGGCGACCGACTCCGGCGTGAGTCCGTCCCCTGCCTTAATCGCGGCTTTGCACGCCATCTGGCAGAGCGCGCCTTCGATCATGTCAGCCAGATTCGTCGTTTTCGCGCGCTTCTCGAAAAGGACGCCCAGCGCGGTCTGGAAGATCTCCGCAGGAGGGGTGTTGGAGAAGATCGCGGGATAGCCGTTAATGACGACGCTCGAACCGCCGAACGCGTCGATCAGGACGCCAAGAGACGCCAGGAGGTCTTTTCGATCCATCGCGAAGGCAAATTCGGCGGGAGAAAGGTCGACCGCCTCCGGAACGAGGAGCCTCTGAATCTGAATGTCGCCTTTCTCATAGCCGGCTTTGAGCTTCTCGTACAGAATCCGTTCATGGAGCGCGTGCTGGTCAACGAGCGCGATCCCGTCGGGCGCTTCCATGACGAGATAGCGATTGCAGAGCTGAACGACGGGTCTTCCGTCGGAGGTGAGCGCGACGAGTCGATTCTTCAAAAGATCGGCGCGCTCGTTGTTCTCCCTGATTCGCGCGCGTCGTTCGTCGTAAGAAAGCGCGCGCAGGGGCTCCTCGCGATTCTCGACCAGAGACGAGGGCGGTTGAGAATCGCCGGCGTCTGGTCGCGTCGGCGTCCGCTTGTCGCCCGACAGAACGCGGCCGCCAAAGGAGCCGCGCGCAAAGGTCGATTCGTCATCAGGATCGGGCCGTTTCGCGGCGGCGGCGTCCGTCCCTGCGTGAAACGCGCCGTCGTTAAGATTCGGGAATTTGCGAAATTCGGAAGTTTTGCCCTGAAGAATCCGCGTAAGCTGCGCAGGATCGTTGGCGCCCGGGTCGCGACGCTGGGAATCGCGTCGTCGCGCGGCTTCGGCGAGAACCTCGTTCGCGTCCTGAATCGTACGAGCAACCGCGGCGGAATCGAGTCCGTCGTTCGCCGTTTCCATTTCGGAATCGGATCGACCGCGTTCTTTTTTATTTTTCCCGTACCAGTCGTCAATCTTTCTCTTTCCGCGTTCGCGCACGTCGTCGTCGAGCGCCGTTCTGGGGTCGCACGGATCGACGTCGGGCACGAATCGCAGCTCTCGCGGCTCCTCTTTCGCGCTCGTTTCGGGCGTGGTCGCGGTCCGGCCTTCGGGGGACTCCGGAGGCGCGACCTTCGCCGCGTCGGCGATTGTTTCGGAATCGGGCCGGCGTTCGAGGTTCACAGATTCGATCCTGTCGCGCACGGAATGGAGGAGCCCTGCGTACATCGACTGTCCTTCGAGGAAATGGACCTCCTGCTTCGTCGGATGAACGTTGACGTCGACAAAATCGAGGGGCGTCTCCAGATTCAGAAAGACGACGGGAAAGGTTCCCTGCTTTAACAACCCCTGATAAGCGGCTTTAAGCGCGCTAAAGAGCGCTTTGTCCCTGAAGAATCGTCCGTTGACGAAGAGATACTGCATCGCGCCAGTGCCGCGCCACAGGTCGGCGCGACCGATATAGCCGTCGACGACGACGCCGTTGTTCGCAATCTGACGTTCAACGCGCACGAGACTGCCCGCTACTCGGTCGCCAAAGATCTTGCGGATCCGGTCGAACATGTCGGTCGCGGGAGGAAGATCAAGGTCGAGCGAGGAATTATGCCGTAGCGTGAAGGCGATTTCAGGATGCGGGATCGCGAGCCGAACGATCGCCTCTTTAATCTGACCGTATTCGGTCATAGGGCTCTTGAGAAACTTTCGGCGCACCGGCACGTTAAAGAAGAGATCGCGAATTTCGATCGTCGTGCCGACGTTTCGACCGCTCGCCTCGACGGGTCCTTTTTGATTTCCGTCGCAGCGGATCCTCGCGCCGTCGGGCGCGTTTTCCGCGCGGGTCGTGAGCGTAAGATGACTTATTTCGGCGATCGAGGCAAGCGCTTCGCCGCGAAAGCCAAGCGTGGCGATATGAAAGAGATCCTCCGGACGCGAAATCTTGCTCGTGGCGTGCGGCGAAAGAGCAAGCTCAATCTGATCCGCGGGAATTCCGCAACCGTTGTCGATAACTTTGATCAGCTCGACCCCGCTCTTTTCAACCTCGACGTCAATTCGCGTGGCGCCCGCGTCGATCGAATTCTCCGCCAGTTCCTTGACCACGCTCGCGGGCCGTTCCACGACCTCGCCGGCGGCGATCTTGTTGATCATACTTTTGGATAATTCACGAATGACCCGGGCTTCGTTCTCTGCCATAAGGACGCCTTAGTTCGAGGGATTCAGTTACCACGTTCGGTGAGCCTTTCCGAACCGAGACGAATCGGAAAGGAAATATCCGCGCCAACGAGCCAAGCCAGACCGTTGACGTCAGTCTTCGAGCGAGATCGAAAGCGTCTTGCCTTCCATGTCCTCAAGGAGCGATTTCTTGAGGACAACGCGCTCCATTTCAGCGGGAGCGACGCGCAGACGCTTGATCTCCTTGATCGTTTCGTCGCCCTTACGGACCACGAGCTTTTTGTCTTTTCCCACGCATCGAACGCGCAGGAAGAACGGGACTTCGTCGGGAAGAGAATCAAGATCGAGCTTCTGCGGCACGACGTAACCGACCATGGCGCCGTTGACGACGTCGGCAAAGCGTTCCGATCGCTTCGTCTTACCGAGCGCGCGTTCCGCGGCGTTCTT
>CACYBR010000439.1 GCA_902772705.1 uncultured Planctomycetota bacterium | reverse complement strand
CGTGTCGCGTCATGGTTTTCTCCAAAATGGGGCGAGTCTTTCCAACACAGCGACTTTTTGCAAAGTCGCTATATTATACAGCGCCGGACTCGACGGCGAATGACAAAGTTTTTTATTCAAGCGACGTGAAAAAGAGTTGACAGGGAACAGGTCTTTGATGTAAAAAGGGGGCGGACTGGTTTTAGCGTATAACTGATTCGCTGGAGCGGTATATTTTAAAACAGAAGAAAGCAAGAATCCGAAGTCAGCGAGACGTTCGGCTTTTTTATAGAACAGGAGAGGTTTCTGGTGAAACGTTTGACATTGCTGTTGTTAATCGCAGTTCTGACAAGTTTGGAATTGCCGAGTGTGATCGCGGAGGAAACTCAGGTGAACAAGACCGAGCCAAAACCTGGCGTTCAGGTTGCTCAGGAAGCTGTTTTGCCGCTGGCTCTGGGAGGAGAGTGGACCGGCGGCGACGCCATGCCGTTGGGCGGCGATAATCCGATAGACCAGACCAAGACAGAAGTTGTCAAATATCTTCTTTTCCTTCCGACTGACGAATCCGCAAAAACAGCCGACGGTTTTCCACTTCTGCTCTTTCTTCACGGCGCGGGCGAGCGCGGCGACAATATTAACGCCGTTAAGACGCATGGTCCGCCTAAGTTTTGCGACGATCCCAACGCTTCCAAAACATGGCCGTTTATTACGGTATCTCCTCAGGTCAAGGGCGCGCGCTTCTGGTCGCCTCAGCAGCTTCGTTTTCTGATCGAGCAAATCTGCGACAAGTATCCCGTCGATCGGTCGCGCGTCTACGTGACGGGACTTTCGATGGGCGGCTTTGGCTCTTGGGGCATGGTCGCCTATAACTCCGATATCATAGCGGCGGCGGCGCCGCTTTGCGGGGGCTACCCTCTTGAATTTGCGGAAAAAATGACGAAGACCCCGATTTGGGCGTTCCACGGAACGGCGGACGGCGCGGTCAAGTACGAATATTCTCGCGATCTCGTCAACGCCGTGCGCGACGCCGGCAATAACGACGTTAAGTTTACGACTTATCCAGACGCCAATCATGATATCTGGACGCGAACCTACGCGAATCCTGAACTCTACGATTGGCTTCTTTCCAAAAAACTTAACCCATGATCAAAGGAGACGTTGATGCGCGCATCCATCCTTATGGCCTTTGTCGCTTTGGCGGGAATTGTCTCTCAACTTGGCGCCGCTGAAAACCTTAAAGAGGGCAATCCGGAAGCGGTTGCCGGGAAGCAGGTGTTGATGAAGGTCGAGCTTCCGGCGCAGGCTGGCAACGCTCGGCGCGGCGAGTATCAGCTCGACGAAACGAAGACCGAAACGATCGACTTCTGGTTCTTCCTCCCGAGCGACGAAAGCGCTAAAACCGACGATGGTTTTCCACTCATGCTTTTCCTTCATGGCGCGGGCGAACGTGGCGACGATCCTGAACGCGTAAAGAGTCATGGTCCGGCGATGCTGTGCGACGACCCCGAGGTTGCCGGCGCCTGGAAGTTCATCACGGTGTCTCCTCAGTGTAAAAGCGGTATGGACTGGTCGCCGCTACAAATGATCAAGCTGATTGATCTGGTATGCGAATCGTATCCCGTCGATCGGTCGCGTATTTATGTGACAGGCTTGTCGATGGGCGGTTTTGGCGCTTGGGGCGTCGCGTCGGTCGCCGGCGATAAAATAGCGGCGGTCGTCCCGATTTGCGGATGGTACATTCCGGAAAGAGCCGCGTCGATCACCATGCCGGTATGGGCGTTTCATGGCGACAAGGATCCCGCCGTTAATATTGAAAGCGGCCGCAGGATCGTCAACGCGGTGCGCGACGCGGGCAATCCCGACGTCGTTTTTACCGTATATCCCGGGGTAGAACACAATAGCTGGACCCAGACCTACGCGAATCCGTTGCTCTATGACTGGCTCCTTTCGAAACGAGCGCCTCAGACTATTTCAGGTCCGGCGCCAGTCGCGGGAAAGCAGCAGCTTATGTCCGCGAGACTGCCCGCGAAGACGGGCAATGCGTTTTGGGGCGACGACAAGATCGATCCGCAGCAGAAGGAAGACGTTAAATTCTGGCTTTATGAGCCGAGCGACGAATCCGCGAAGACAGAGGCGGGCTATCCTCTTCTTCTTTTCCTCCATGGCGGCGGAGAATGCGGCGACAATCCGCAGGTTCTGAAGAAATACGGCCCTCCGAAGCTTTGCGATAATCCGGAAGTCGCCAAAACGTGGAAATTTTTCACCATCAGCCCTCAGTGCAAACAGCGTTCCTCGTGGTCCCCTCTTCAACTCATGGTTCTCATAGACGAAGTTTGCGCCAAGTATCCCATAGATCGTTCCCGGGTTTATGTGACCGGCCCGTCGATGGGCGGGGTAGGCGCCTGGGGATGCGCCGCGATAGGAGAAGGTAAGATCGCGGCGGCGGCGCCTCTTTGTGGAAACCTTAATGCTCAAAAAGCGGCGAATATCAAGATTCCAATCTGGGCGTTCCACGGCGACGCGGATCCCGTTGTCAAGCTTGAAACAGATCAGGCGACAGTCGACGCGGTTAAGAAGGCTGGCAACGAAGACGTGAAATTCACGATCTATCCCGGCGTAGGTCATGACTGCTGGAACATAACTTACGATAATCAGGAATTGTACGAATGGTTCCTGTCGAAGTCGGTCGTGAAGTGAATTTGAACATCGAAATTCGTTAAGTCGTTTAGGGCGCGGAAACCATAGAATTTTCGCGCCCTGTTGACGCAGAAAAAAGTGTAACGTAAGATACATTACATAGAGAGTAGACGTGACGACGCGAGATGATTTACAGATAGCCGGACGGGCGCTCAGACTTCCTCCGACTGAGCGTGGAAGGGCGCGTTGGCGAAGAATTGTCGACGTAGCCGCGCGTTTATTTGAGGAACGTGGATACGCGAACGTTACGATTTCCGATATTGTCGCGGAAACGGGGGGATCGCTGGCGACGGTGTATAAATGGTTTGGCAACAAAGAGGAACTGTTTATGGCCGTCTGGGGCGTCCTTATAACGGAAGTTTGCGAACGGATATCGTTGCTGAAACACGACGGTAAAACGCTTGAAGAAGACATAGAAAACGCAATCGGCTTAATCTCGTCGAACGTGCCGTTTCGTTTCGCGCGAGTCGCTCTCCTTGAGAGCGGAATGTTCACGAGATTTTCCTCGGAGATTCTCGCGACGGTGGAGGAAAAGACCAACGTTCCCATCGCGAACACGTTTCGCCGGCTTCGCGAAAAGTATGGAGCGGAGTTTAAGCTTAGCGACCGAGAGATGGCGTTGGTTTACGTTCGATATTTTCGGGGATTGTTTTTAGAGGTTGTTTTCAGACCGGACGACGCGACAGAACGCGTTGAGTCAGGAAAACGTATTCTCAAAGAAATTCTGCTTTCTCTCGTTATGACCTGTGAAAGAGGCTGATCGTGAAAAGGAAGGCGATTATTATCGTGTTGTTATTCGCAGCGATTGCGATCGGCGGCTACGTCTATCATTATGATCATGCGAAAAAGGAAGCGTCGTCGTCGGCGCTCCTGTATTATGGAAACGTCGAATTGCGCCGCGTGAATATGAGTTTTCGCGTCGGCGGAAGGGTTGCGGAGATTCTTGCAGAGGAAGGCGAGGTCCTTGCGAAAGGGCAGGTTTTTGCCAGACTTGATCGCGAGCCGCTCGACGTTGAAGTCGCCGCGGCTCAGGCGGCGCGGGATCAGGCGGCCGCTACGTTGGAAAAAACGGTGAACGGTCCTCGTCGTCAGGAGCTTGAAGAAGCGCGCGCACAGGTTGAGGAATATAAAGCGACGCTGGTTCAAGCGGAGACGGAATTGGCGCGAAATCGGGGATTGTTCAGCAAAAACGCGGTCAGTCAAAGCGGATATGAAACAACCCTTTTTCAGCGCGACGTTGCCAAAGCGCGTCTGGCGCGGGCAGAATCGATCATAAATCTTCTTGAGGAGGGAGCTCGAAAAGAAGACGTGGAAATAGCGCGAGCCGCGCTTGCCCAGGCGGACGCCGCGTTGAAAAAGGCGAAGATCGCCGCCGCGGACGCGGAGCTTGTCGCGCCCAACGACGGAATTCTGCTCACGCGGGTAGTCGAACCCGGCGCGATGACGACCGCCGGTCAGACGGTTGCGACGCTTTCGCTACGCGACGTGGTCTGGGTATATATCTTTGTAGAAGAGCCCGATTTGGGCAAGATTGCTCAGGGCACGCGCGTTGAGATCAGGACAGACTCGTCTGATAAGGTCTATACCGGACATGTCGGCTATATTTCGCCAGAGGCGGAATTCACGCCGAAGACGGTCGAAACGCCGAATCTCAGAACGAATCTTGTCTATCGAACGCGAGTTGTCGTTGAAGCGCCAGACGACGGATTGCGTCAGGGCGCGCCGGTCGACGTGAAAGTGTTGCTCGATTCCAGAAACGTTCCGACGACGGCTGAAACCGCCGGAGACTACGCCGATGATCGTTTTTGATTCTGTGACCAAGGTCTTTCCGGGTCAGGAGAAGCCCGCGCTTGACGCGTTTTCAGCGACAATAAGACCAGGGAGGATCACGGGACTGGTAGGGCCCGACGGCGCGGGCAAGACGACGGCGTTACGCCTTCTTGCAGGGCTACTCGTTCCTACGTCGGGTCGCGTGACGGCGTTTGATTATGACGTGGCGCGGGAGACGTCGCAGGTTCGTCGCTTTCTTGGATACATGCCTCAGAAGTTTGGGCTCTACGAGGATCTGACGGTCATGGAGAATCTCAAGCTCTACGCGAAGCTTAGGAATCTTCCGCGCACGCGTCGAAAAGCGCGTTTTGAGGAGCTCCTTGAATTTACGGATCTGACGCGTTTTACGAAACGATTGGCGCGCCGGCTCTCAGGCGGCATGAAACAGAAACTTGGGCTTGCGTGCGCGCTCATAACAACGCCAAGACTTCTGGTTCTCGACGAACCCGGGGTGGGCGTCGACCCGCTCAGTCGCCGTGAATTGTGGCGGATGGTGCGCTCGCAGGTTTCAGACGAAACGGTCGTTTTGTGGAGTACCGCGTACCTTGACGAAGCGGAGCTATGCGACGAAACGATCCTTCTGAGCGAAGGAAAGCTTCTGTTTTCAGACGTTCCCGAAAAAATGACCGAGGGAATGGCAAGGCGAGTCGTTCGCGTGACGAATGTAGAAGCGTCAGCGCGCCGATCGCTGATTGCGCGACTCTTGCGTCACGACGAAATCGTCGACGCGACGATTCAGGGGAGTTCGCTCCGCGTTACGCTCGGTCGCGAATTCAACGCTCAGAAGGATCCTGACGCGATCTTTGAGGGACGTCGCGTTGAACTGACGAGTCCGCGTTTTGAAGACGGCTTCATCGAACGACTCGGCGGCGCGCCAAAAGAAAGAGCAGGCGTCGTCGTTCAACGAACGGCGAGGAAAAGCGCAAACGAAGACGTTGTCGTAGCGGATCGTCTGACGAAGAAGTTTGGAGCGTTTGTCGCCGCGTCGGACGTGAGCTTTCGAATTAAGCCGGGCGAGATATTTGGCCTTCTCGGACCTAACGGGGCAGGCAAAAGCACAACGTTTAAAATGCTCTGTGGACTGCTCAGACCGACGTCGGGAGACGGATACGTCGGCGGCGTAAGCCTTCGTAAAGCGCCCGGCGCGGCGCGCAGTCGCCTTGGATATATGGCGCAGAAGTTTTCGCTTTATCCCGATATTACGGCGCTAGAGAATCTCACTTTTTACGCGGGAGTCTACGGGCTTTCCGCGGCAGAACGCGTCAAGGCGATCGATCGCGCGCTCGAAGAATACGACCTG
>CACYBR010000438.1 GCA_902772705.1 uncultured Planctomycetota bacterium | reverse complement strand
GCGAGCTTATAAGCTCGTTGGCGTCGCGTTCGAAGAAAAGATTCCAAAATATTTTAAGGAAACTCTGCTATGAAAAAGTTTTTCGCTCTCTCCCTCGCTCTCGTGTGCGTCGCTGGTCTCTCCCTTGGTTGCAAGAAGCCGGCCGAACCCGCCGCTCCGGCCACGACTCCCGCCGCTGAAGCTCCTGCTACCGACGCTGCCGCTGAAGATGCTCCCGCCGCTGAAGCTCCTGCCGCCGACGCCGCTGCTGAAGATGCTCCTGCCGAGACCCCTGCCGAATGAGTTTGGCTCGTCCAACCTGCGTTTGCAGACTAGCTTGCATTCTTCGACTTAGTCGTCAATGCAAATGACATAAAAGAAAAGACGCGTTTTCGGACGCGTCTTTTTGTTTCTTGCACGGCAACGTCGTCTGAGCGACTCGGCGTTCAGCGCCCGAGAAAAGTCTTGATGAGACGCAGCGGTTTTCCGAGAATGAGCGCGGAGACGTAGAAAATCGCCACGACCATGACGATCATGGGTCCGGTGGAGAAATTATAAAGATAGCTAAGCCAAATTCCAAGCCAGCTTCCTACAAAGCATACGACGGTCGAGGCGACAATCGTCGTCCCGAGACGTTTCGTAAAGCGGCAGACCGTCGCCGCTGGCAACGTCAGAAGCGCGACGATGAGCGCCATGCCGACGACCCGCATGAGAATGACGACGGTCGCCGCGGTTAGGACCAGTAGCAGACGATTCTGAAATTTTACGTTGATCCCACGCAGTTCCGCGAATTCTTCGTCAAAGCAAACCGCTTCGAGCTTTTTGAAATCCAGAAAAAGACACGCGAGAATGATCGTTCCCAGAACGACAGAGATCAATACGTCCGTTTGCGAAACGAGGAGCACGTCGCCGAAGAGATAAGTCGACGCCGTAACGTAGCCGTGAACGCGATCGAGGAAAAGAAGCCCGACCGCCGCGCCGATCGCCCAGATCGCGCCGAGGATCGTTTCCTCGCGCTCATGCGCGTGTTGGCGGACGTAGTCGACCAAAATCGCCGCAAGAAGCGCAAATACGAACGCCGAGGGTACGGGATTGACATATTGGCTCCATTTCTGACAGAGCGTCTTGGCGTCGTCTGGCGCGTCTGTCAGGAGCGTTGCCAACGCGAGCGAGCCGAACGCGCCCGCTTCGACGCATTGTTTTGTCCAGAGTCCGATCCCGACGCCGCCAAAGGCGCTGTGCGCGATCGCGCCGGCAAGATAGCCTATTCTTCGCGCAACGACAAATGAGCCTATTGCGCCAAAGATGACGCTTGCGATCGCGGTAAGTAGGTACGTGTTGCGAAGAATTTCGGCCTGCATGAGAAGCTCGCTTTGGTCCGTGCGTGGGGAACGAATAATCAATAAAAAAGGGAGCCTGAAGCGAAGCGTAAACGCGTTCGCGGGAGACTCCCAATTTTGACTCAAACGGCGTCATGAACCTTAACGTCGTTCTCGGACTGATTCAGTCTTCGCGAGAATGAATCAGAGGTTGCCCATACGATAGATGAGGTCGGCGGCGCGATTGCTGTAACCCATTTCGTTGTCGTACCAGGACAGGATCTTGACGAGGTTGCCGCCGATGACCATGGTCCATTCGGGAACGAAGATGGAGCTGTAGGACTGACCAACGACGTCGGCGAGGACGATCGGGTCTTCGCAGTAGTCGAGGATGCCCTTGAAGTTTTCGGTCTCAGACGCGGCCTTGACAGCGGCGTTGACTTCTTCGACCGTGACGTCCCTGGCGAGGACGGCGACGAGGTCGACGATCGAGCCGGTCGGGGTCGGGACGCGGAGGGAAATGCCGGTGAGCTTGCCCTGGACGGACGGAATGACGAGTCCAACGGCCTTCGCGGCGCCGGTCGTGGTCGGGATGATATTGACGGCGGCGGCGCGTCCGCGATAGATGTTCTTATAAGGCTTGTCGAGCGTGACCTGGTCGTTCGTATAGGAGTGAACCGTGGTCATGAGACCCTTGACGATGCCGAAGTTGTCGTTGAGGACCTTGGCGACCGGCGCGAGGCAGTTGGTCGTGCAGGATGCGTTGGAGACGAACTTGTCGTCGGCGGTCAGTTCTTCCGTGTTGACGCCCAGAACGATTGTCTTGGCGGGACCGGACTTGATCGGAGCGGAGATGACGACCTTCTTGGCGCCGGACTTGAGGTGGCTGTCATAACCTTCCTTGTCGCCTTCGGCGGCGGCGGTGAAGAAACCGGTGCTTTCAAGGACGACGTCCGCGCCGAGCTTCGCCCACGGAATGAGCGACGGCTTCATTTCCTTGCAGACGGGGATCTTCTTCCCGTTGACGATCAGGTTGGATTCGTCATAATCGACCGTGCCGTCGAAACGACCCTGAGAGGAGTCGTACTTGAGAAGGATCGCGAGCGTTTTCGTGTCGGTCAGGTCGTTGATGCCGACGACGTTGTACTTTTCAGGGGCCTTGGCCATCTGACGGAAGACGATACGACCGATACGACCGAAACCATTAATACCAACATTGACAGTAGCCACTGTTACACTCCTCTGGTTATCATTTAACCTTATAGGGAAACGCGTATAAGACGCGTTACGTGATGGAACGCGCGCCGCGTGCTTCTACGGTGTGAAACATGCCTGCTTCCGGACCGAAGAATCGCCGCGCTAACGCCCTGAATGATTTCCCGCATTATAAAAAACGGGGGGGTTCCTTCAAGCCCCCCGCGACGCGCTTTGGCGATAAAAAACGTATTTTTCTCCTCTTCGGGTTTCCCTGAATTGCCTGAACCGCCAGGACGACATATCTTCCTGATTGTGCGACGACTCGACAAAGTTTAGACAATGCGGATTGGATCGCTCTCTTTTACGCTGGGACTGACGATCAGTTCTGGAAACTTACGCGCTATGCGTTCTGCCAGGATCGCCGCGGAAAAACGTTCCGTCGCGTAATGGCCCGCAAGGACGACGCCAAGATTTCGCGCGCGCGCTTCAACGCACGTGTGGAATCTTGCTTCGCCCATGAGGATGGCGTCCGCCCCTTTAGTGGCCGCCTCGCCTGCGAACTCGTCCGCCGCGCCGCAACCAATGGCGACCGTCGAGACTGTTTTCGCGTCTGAACCGACGACAAGAAGACGATCGATCTGCAGCATGTCCTTAACCTGCGCCACGAACGCCGCGAACGACTTGGGCTTCTCAAAGCGCCCGATTCTGCCGGTCCCGAGCGTCGCGCCCTCGCCCTTAAGATCGTCCTCGAGAAATTGCGCGTCTATTTCGTCGAGCCCGTCGAGCATCGCGCGCGTGGCCTTGAGCTTGCCCTCGTAAAGCGGCTTGACGTCAACAAGTCCCAGACCTTCCGCGAGCTGACGATTGATACCAAAGAACGCTGAATCATGCGCCGTGTGCGGACTGTAGGTGGCAATATGCGCGCCCGCGAGCTTGAGAAGCAACGTTCCATCCGTCGTGTCTGTCGTCCATTTCTTGCCCGAATGGAATGGGAAGGGATGATGTGAAACAATACAATCAGCGCCGGTTGCGATCGCTTCGTCGACGACGGCGCGATCGATCGTTAGACAAGTCAGAACTTTTTCGATTTTGGCCGAGCGCGAACCAAGCAACAGTCCGACGTTGTCCCACTCTTCGGCGAGCGACGGCGGACAGATGGTTTCCATAAAGTCAATTAACGCTTGAAGTTTCATTTCAAAGACCTCCTGACGCCGAATAAGGACGCGCGCAGGGAGCGCGACTCCCGCTTTACAACGCGCCGCCCCTAAAGTATACTGAACTCCGGGCGCGATTTCCAGTGGCGCCGTCTTTTAGACGGAGTTCGTGCGAAACGCGAGACGGTCACGACATGACGCGCGCCCCTTCGCGGAAGGTAAGGGTATGTACGAGCGGTTCTGTTTCGATTTGCGCGCGAAAAATCGGCGCGCAGGCAGGTTCGGTTTGCCCCTTGCGTTTCTGGCGTTTGTCTCGCTTTCCCTTTTTATGTTTCTTGATTCTCGCGTTCTCAGCGAGCGTTTGACGAAAACCGCCGCCGTGCGAACCGCTATGCGGCTTTCGACCTCGTCAAGCGACTCTCAAACGTGTTTTGAGAACGTATTAGACGTTGGAACCGGGGCGTCTGACGCCGTCGGCGCCGCCAGAAGAGACAGAGACGCGACGCTGGTCGCCTCCGCGCGACAATGGTTGGGCGCGACCTCGCGACGCTCCAACGACGACCGGCGCGCGGTCGTTCTCCGAGGGCTCGCGCGATGGAACGTCGCGCCCTCGCTCGTCGCGCCATTTATGACGACGACCGACGACGCGGCGTTGTTCCTCGAAAGCGAACGCGCCGAGCTTATTTCTCAACGCGTCCGAACAGTCGACGCTTCCCGCGACGCGGCGAGCGCGATTGCCGAACTTGCCGAAGACGACCTTGCGCCTGAACTCGAAGACGCGCTGGCGTTTTTGAACGAACTTGGGTCCGACGACGTTCCCGACGAGGCGACCTCCGACGCGCTGGAATCCGCGTTTCTGTGGTCGTCCTCCGGCGACGCTCGGGATCCGATCGACGTCTCGGGGTACGTTGTCGCCGGCGACTTTGCGCTCGCCGACGAAGCGATTCTGGCGCTCCGACTTTGCGACGCGTCTGCTCGGTTGTTCTTATTCCTGACGCTTGGCGTTCTGTCAGCGGGCTGCGCTCCTCTGGCGTTGAGCGTGATTCTCGCGGCGCTGGTCGTTCTCAGCGCCCTTTCTGCGCGCGCAGACGCGAGTTTAACCGCGCGCGTGGTTTCACGCGCGCGACGTTTTTGCCGCCGATACGATCCTCTTTTACTGCTCCGGACTGTTCGACTTCTTGTTTGAACCGTTTTTCAACGGTTGGCGATTCGCGTTCAACAGACGCGAGTCTTTTC
>CACYBR010000437.1 GCA_902772705.1 uncultured Planctomycetota bacterium | reverse complement strand
GGCGGACGTTACGACGATCTGACCACTGCGTCAGACGAGACCGGCGTCGCGCCGTTGCCGAGGAATCGCGATCCCAATGCGCGAGATCTTGCGCCTGTCGCAATTGGCGCTCGTGGCGTTGCCGTCAAGATAGAACGCCTTCAGGTTTTACGCGACGTCTATTACATTGCCGCCGGACGCGACCTTGAATCCTGGGATTCCGTCCATTATTCCGATTTTGGGACTGCCCGATGCGATCGTCTCACACATGAACGCGTCTATTTGGGTAACGAAGAAGACGTTTCGCGTTTCATGTCGTCGCCGGAAATGTGGGTAGGATACGGCAACACGAAATCGGCGCTTTTACAGCAGTCGGATGGGCAGTATGTCGTTTTTGGCGACAACAGCGGATTCAGTCTTGACAGCCGCCTATGGGCGACGAATAGCGTTCCTCACTACGTTGACCGCAAATATTTGATAGGTAAAGCGTTTTATGTTTACTGGCCTCATGGTTTGCCGCTTCCGATCATAGGGAGTCCCTTTTGGCCGAACTTCAGTAAAATGCGTCATGTCGATTGAGGTTCGTGTGTAATGTCGTGCCATGATAAGTCTGATTCTCTCCGAGACGTTGCAATAGACGTTCTTTCGGTCGATAGAAAACTGGATGAGATTTTCGAACAGTACAAATCGGAGATAATGGGTACGATCTATTTTTTGTACGCCGGCTCGGAAAGCATGTCTAAGATTGCTTATGAAAAACTGAGAAAGAGATGTAGTCGATATTACGAGAACAGTAGAATTGGAAACCCTCATGCGTGGGTTTTTCGCATCCTCTACAACCTTGCCTTTGAAACGGTCGGAAACTCCAAGACGAAACGTCGCAAAAATCCGGGAACCGCGCATGAAAAGGAATCCTCCGAAATAAAGTCGGACGAAGAAGCGATGATCCTGACACGAAGGAAAATTCTCAGGGACGCGCTCCTTAACCTCCGATTCAGCGAGCGTGCTGTTTTTCTTCTGCGTCAGAACGGGGGGCTTTCTTATGAACAGATCGCACGCGCGACGGGGTTTTCAGAAGCTGACGTTAGAGCTCAAATGAAGACCGCAATCGACGCGTTAGTCAGGGCTTCTGATTCGTTCTCGAATGGAGTGCAAAAACAGAGCGTTTCCGATTCAGAGCCGAACGAGGTTAAAGAATGACTTCAAAACCTCAAAAATTATCGAAGGAACGCGCGTATCTGTTGCTTTATGGTCTCTTAGACGATAAGGAAGCGGAGGAGACTCGTTCGCTTGTTGCAAACGACTCCGACGCCGCGACTGTTTTTGAAACCGCACGCGCGAATGTCGATCTTTTTAAGGATTTGGTTCGAGTTGCTTATTCCGACAGTCCGATTGACGACGCTCGAAATGTCGCTGTCGAGCCTCGATTGTCTCTCTTTGCCTATGACGCCGCTGTCGGCTCCTTTGAAGAAGGGGTTTTTTCAACGTCCGTCAACGCGTCGGACGAGCAAATCGACGTTGACGAGCAAAAAAAAGAGGATTCCGGCAAGGGACGATTTCACAGGAAGCTTCATCGAAGTAAAAAGTCCAAAATCAGGAAGGAGGACGATTCTTCGGCAAACACGTTTCTCAAGCAGGACAGGGGAACCAGAAATATTACGCGTTTCAACGCTTTTATAGGTTCCAGCGAGTTACTTGCCAGAGCCGTTTGCACCAGCGCCGGACGAATGGCGACAATTCTGTGGAGATCTCCCATTTTTGTAGCTCTTCTTACAGGGCTTCTCGTCCTTTTGATTGCCGTTACGTTGGGCGCTTTGCGGCGTGATCAACTGCTTGCACGATACTTTTTTGACGATTTTAGGATCCAAGTGGCGCTTCCGCGAACCCTTGCCCGCGGCGTCTCTCAGGCGGTTGTGGTTAAGACGACCGGCGTTGACGGAAGAGCGCGACGCGTTCCAGTTCGCTTTTGCTTTTCCGATCCTGCTTCAGGTAAGCTGATTCTCGCGCATACTGAAAGCGGAAACGGCGACGGCAATCTGGTTTATGAGTTTCCCGATTTAGTCGATTTTCCAGACGTTGTAGAATTGACAATTTACGCAGGTTCCGGCGAATCTGAAGTATGTCAGACTAAATTGCCTGTTGTCAATTTTGAAGAACAGATTCGTGAACGCAGGGGGGCGTGGACGCAGCCTGATGCGGCGAATGACGACGGCGTTACAAATCTTGTGTCTCCTGTTTTTCGTGACGCGTTGGAGTCTTTGGTTGTTGGAAAATCTTTGGGGGAAAATGACAGCGAATCTTCCTCTGGACCTAACGTCAATTTGACAGAACGTGTCTTCGTTCGTTTTTACCCTGAGACTGGACGTTTTATCTCTGATTTCAACAATCGAATCAGCGTTTTCTGCTCCGATAAAGAGGGACGTCCTTTGGCGAAAAGCTTTTTGGTGTTTCAGCAGGATTTGGAAACTCCGATAGCGTCTTTTTCCACGTCGAAGTCCGGATTCGGACGCTTTGAATGGGCGCCTGTAGAAGAGGCTGCGCTAATTATTAAGTTGGTCGACAACGAAGAAAAAGAAGACGACTCAACTGTTCTGAATCCTTTCGCCTCGGGAATTCCATTAGGTTCTTTTCAGTCTTCGAACGGAATGCTTTGCGAATCTCCCGCGACTGTCGAGATCGACACTTCGACTGGAAGAGATTTCACATGCTTCCTTCCGCCTGTCGTTCGGGGACCCGCCTATTTCTCCCTCAATACGCAGACTCCCGATTTTACAGAAATGTTGAAGGCGCGTTTAAGCGCTAAAGCGACCATTCCCCTTATCGCTACTGTTGAAAAATATGGCGTTACAGTCTGGCAACGTTTTTTGACCGTTTCCAGAAACAACGACTCGGTTGATCTCGCCCTCCCTGATTCCCTCTCAGGTCTTCTGAAGGTTTCTCTTTATAGCGTGGCTCAACGGAAATTCCTCAAGATTGCTGAGACAACCGTTTTTCGACTTCCTGAATCCGCTTTGACGCCTGATTTGAAAGCTGGCTTGGTGGAATCTCATTCAGATTCAGGCCAACGAAAGCTCGTCGTCAGGGTCAATGATCGAAATGCTGGCAAGAGCGAAAAGAACTCGTTTTGGAACGAGGGACCGGTTATGATGAACGTTTTTTGGGCTCCCGATCATAAGCGTGCGTTAGCATTGCTCGACGCCGACGACGTTCTGACTAATATGGACGAATCTTTCAGAGAGGAGACCGTCGAGACGACGTCCGATTCTCTGACGTTTAATCCTCCTGTCGTTTTTGACAATCTTGATCGACTCGTCAAAAGCACACGATCCAAACTGGAACTGTTCAAAGAGAACGAGGCCAAAAGCTTCATATGGACGGTCAGACTCGTTTTTGTCGGATGTCTGGCTGTTGCCATTGTCTCGCTTTTTTTCGCTATTTTCAGGGCGTTTTCCTTAGGAAGATGCGTCTTGCTTTGTGTTCTGGCAGGACTCCTTTGGGGATACGCTTACAGGCTCCAGAATACCCTTGAAGTCTTTTTTGAGTCTTCTCAGGACGTTGTATTTGCAATCGACGAGGAAGAGAGTCAACGTGCGCATTTGGAACCGGACTCATTCAGGAAAAGACCTTCCAGTCCCGAAGTTAGACTTGACGAGAAGAAGGAAACGGCAGAGTCCGCCGCTAACGTTCGGTTGATCGTTTCTGACGAGATAGGACCCGGCGTTTCAGAGTATGCATTGGACAACATTCTCAATCCTGAAGAGCGGAAAAGCGGCTTGCTGTTGATCAAACTGGATAATGGCGTAAACAGATCTGGCGCGATTGTTTCTTTGGAGGACGCTAGCGTCGACCATGAGAAATAACCAATGACTTTCCGTCTTTCGCTGTTCAAACAAATTGAGAAGAGCTCTTTAACGAGACTCGCGCGCCTTCACCGAAGAATCGATTCCTGAGACTGAACGCCGGCTGTTTCTGGAACTGGAAGATGATTTAGCGCGTTGCGAACCATCGGATTCCAGAACGCTCGCGCGTCCTGAGATTCAAAGAGAGCGCTCAGGGAATCCGCGTAGGGCGTCCTTTGACCGGCAATCTCTTCGGGTAGGAACAATCCAAATTTTACCGTTCCCTTTTCGTAGTAAGCGATAATCTTGTTGCGATAATTCGAGTTGACGAGGATCCCGTCCTTATCGAGAGAGAATTGTAATTCCAGTTCATTGAAAGGCGTGGCGTCGTTGATAAAGCGCAGTTGCAAAGCCTGACGCGGGGACGCTTCAAGCATGCGCATGGCGGCGAGGCGCTGGACAACTCTGACGGGAATTGTGCCCGCGCTGACCTTGATTGATCCCTCGCCGCAAAAGACGCCGCCGCATATTTGACCGTTCGTAATTGACAGATCGGTAATTATCCCGGTAAAGGAAGGAAGATCGAATTTTCGACTGAGTTCCTCGAGCTCACAATTGCAAAGATGGAAGTCGTCTAACTGCGCTTCCCAGAAGTTCTCGCTTCTTCCTTCTGTCCATCGAAAGATTATCCTTCCCTTAAACCAACCTTTCTGGTCGAGAACGTTGAGAAACGGTACAAAACGTGAAGCCAAGCTACCCGGGGTCGCGTTGGTTATGGAATCATACTCAATGCGCGTCGTATTTTCGAGCTTATTATGGACGATCGAAACGTAGTAAGGGACAGAAGACGACATTTTTTGGAGTTCAAAGAGCGCGTCCGTTCTGACCGTTTGAGGCGTGTTAAAATGAAGAGCGCGAAATTTCTCGAATTTTGGCGCTTCTGACGAGAAAGCGACCACTTCGTTTTGCGTAGACGTCTCGTTGATTCCGTAATCGCCGCGTGGAGTTTGAAAAACAAAGGTCCGGAAAATTCCAACGAGTTCGCTTTTCGTTTTGACGTCATCCCGCGACGTCTCTGATCGAGTTATATCCGAATACTCCTCATCGGAAAGCAATTGAATATCGTTTGCAACAACGCATAACGCCGAAACGTTTTCAGCGTCGTCTCCAACGTCGCCGACGGCTCGCGTCAGCTTATCGTTGAGCGCCCGGACGACTTCAGATATTTGGGAGGAACGATAGAAAACCTGGGGAAGAACGAGAAGCGTGTAGTTCCTAAGATTCGTGACGGAATTATATGTCGCGTCTGCGAAAGACATATAGTCTCTGTTTGAATCAAACTCTGACGGACTCCATTCGGCGGTAGGGAGTTCTGTCGCGTCGTTACCAGCTTCGTTCTTACAACCTCTTTCATCAAACGAAGTTGCAAATGCATGAAGGAGTTTCGTATCGGACAAACGAAGCTTGTAGATCTCAGGACAGAAAAGGATCGGTTCGTCAGAATCTTGAGAATAAATTTCAACGTTTACAAAACGTTGGACGCCCGGCTGAAGCTGTTCATGACTTCCGAGGGCGACGTCGTAACGCAATTTTTGAGACATGCGCGTGCTTTTCGACAACGCTGCGCTTGACGTCGTTTGCCAATACAGAGCAAACGACGCCAAACAGAGCGCTGCAGGTCCCAGAAGAACGAATAATGTCGACGTCCAAAAACGTCGCGTTCTTTCGCGAAGAGCCGACATATTGTCTCAATTCTTATCAGAATGAAATCAGGGTGCGCAAGACGTGTGTTAAACGTCTTGCGACGTCAAAGTCACAGATTCAGGAAAGCGTCTGCCGCATTGAGTTCTTCAATGAAAGCGTCAACAGAAAGCGGCTCGCCAGAAGCCTGTTCAACAAATTCTTCCCACGGAAGCGAGTCGCCTGGAGAAAAGACTCTGTCGCGGAGGAGTTGACCGAATTTCTTTGGATCGCCGTTCGATTCTTTCTCAAGCGATTTTCGAACCTGCGCTCCAAAGAGTTCCCCCAGCATGTAGTTGTGGTAATAGACCGGAGCGATAACGAAGTGAGGCTTAGAAGCCCAATCCGCCTTATTGCGTCCCTCGAGGGGATCAAGAAGCTGATAACGCGCGGTCGTTTCGCTCCAAAGTTTGTTGAGGTCTTGTTCCGGGTTTTCATAGAGCGCTTTTTCGAAGAACGTCATAACGATCGTCCAACGACAGAAAATGAGTTGCTCACGGAGCCTCTGTTCGACGAGCGCTTTGGACGCTTCTTTCGCGCGTTCCGGAGAGACGCCGCGATTTTCAACGAGCCATTGAGGATCTCGCGCCTTCGCCCCAAAGAATTCCGCGATTCCTTCTGTGGTAAAAATGTGGTTGGCGCAACGGATATTGCAGGGAAGCGAACGATCGAGATTGTAGTCGTAGATCGCATGACCAAGCTCGTGAAGTTGCGTGTCCATCCATTCAGCGTCTGGCTTGATATTGCAAAGAATACGGACGTCGCCTTCCAGGTTCATGTCGTTGCAAAAACCGTGCTGTGACTTGCCTTCTTTTTCAAACAGGTCGCTGTTTTTAATAATCGGACTAACGTCAAAACCGAGTTTAGCGTAGTAGCGCGACGCCGTGTCGACGATATCCTGTCCAGTAATACCTTCATAGAATTCGTTCACGTTGATCTTTTCAGAAGGCGGCGCCTGCTGGAAGAAAGGATTGTCATAGTGCCACGGCATAATCTTGTCGACGCCGAATTTGGTCTTGAGTTCATCGTCCATCTTCGCCTTGACTTTGGTGAAGAGCGGATCGGTGAGGCGGTTCAGATCCTCGAATATGTTAATGAGTTCTTCTGGTTTAAATTCCTGAAAAGAAACAGTCATTTCCCAATAGTTCTTATAACCGAGTTTCCGTGCCGCTTCGTTTCGAAGCTTGGCGAGTTCGATCACCTTAGTGTTGACAAGTTCGCCGACTTGCTTAAGAGCGTCCCAGATTTCATAACGTTTCTGAGAATCGGTTTCATCTTCCAACATTGCGAGAAGTTCGTTGTTCGTATACTCCTTTCCATCGAACACAGCGCGCTGGGTCTGGAATATCTGTTCGATTTCGGCTCCTAAATCAACGATCTGCTTGTTGAGTTCAGCTGGAATCTGGTTTTGCTCAAACGTGCGTTCAGCGACGTAGGCCGCGCGTTTTTCGAGAGGAGTTGCATTGACGGCGGCAGCTCGGAGTTTTTTGAGTTCTTCGTATTTTGCCGCGTCGGCATGGTAATTGGACATTGCAAGCGTGGCCGCGGCAGATTTCTCAAACGACTCTTTTGTACCTTGTATCATGGAATCCCACCAGGCGTAGGACGCGTCGCAGTACATCCTTTTGTAGTCCTCCTGATATTGTTTCATGAAGTTGGCGAGACGTTCCTCTGCTTCTCCTGCGAATGATAATGTTGACATGCAAACACCCATAATGGTTAACGCGACGAGCGACAATAGACACGTATATTTCATGTTGCGACTAACTGCACATAGTTAGGTTGAAAGGAGGAAAGTGGTTGTCTTGCGCTTTCCTCTGCCAGGCCAATGGGAATCGACAACGTCCCAACACACCTCGAACAGCATATATAAAAAGGCTCGAAGAAGTCAAGACGAGCTTGAGCTTGGACTACGCGTCGTCTTGTCGTCGGGAGCGACGCTGGGAGAATTTTAGAGCCTTTTGTTGGTTTTTAACGATTATTTTGGAAATTCATTTATGAAACTCATGAATCTTTTCGAAAATATAGGTAAGCAGCCTCAGAGTAATCGGGCTGTGTAAGGTTTGACTTCCTTTTGGAAAGTCAGAACAGGCGCTTTTCCGAGTTTCTCGCCTATTGCATTAAAGAGCGTGCGGGAAATGTGCCGATGTTGGTACAGGTCGATAGGTATGACCTGACAAAGGGCGTTTCATACCAAGTTCGACACATATTCATTAGGGATAGCGTCTGACAGAACGTTGCGCATGTCCGTTGGCACAACGACGTGAACTTTGCAAATTAATCCCCGCTTTTGTAAGGGACCGAAAGGAAAAACGTTTCCGTTGTGTTTGAGGATGTGGGCGTAGGACGTTAGTTGGATAAGGAATTGGCTCGGTTGAATAGACCGTGTTCGTTCGGTTGGAGATGTAAGGACACATAAGATGAAAAAAACAATCAACACGTTCTTAGCGTGTTTGTTGGTTTGCGCCATGACGGGAGGCTGCCTGAGCATCCCGAATAGCGAAACGGTGTCGCCGCGGTATTTTAAAAATAAAAGCCAGGCGGGTCCGCGTAGCGAAATGGAGCAGATCAACTTCGTTAAGTTGCGAATGGACAAGCCGGCGGAGGAACTGCTGGGTCCGAACGATGTTCTGGGTATCTACATCGCCGGTATTACGGGCAATAGTGAAGAGGCTCCCCCAATTCATAATATTGGTTCGGAGACAGAGCGGCCCGCGTCCGGTTATCCGTACATGGTTCGTTCTGACGGGACGCTGTCGCTCCCAATGCTTCCTGAGCCGATCTACGTTGAGGGCATGACTCTGATTCAGGCGGAGGAGGCGATTCGTGCCGCTTATACTCTTAAGCGTTCGATCGTTCGAACCGACGCCAATATTTCGGTTTCTCTGATCAAGCCACGCACGTATCATGTCACGGTAATTCGTGAAGACGTTACGAGCGACGACATGCGATCTTCTGCCAGCGCGTATTCCTCGAGTAACAAAGGCGCCGCCTACATGGCTGGAATCGCTCGTGGAACGGCGACGTCCCTCGAATTGCCAGCGTATAAGAACGACGTTCTGGAGGCTCTCAGCCAGACCGGCGGTCTTCCCGGACTCAATGCGAAGAACGAAGTGGTCATCCTTCGTAAGGCCTACAGCGACGAGTTTGCCGATCACGACTATATGTCTGGGACGGACGCTGGATATGCTCAGAGTCAGGTTGCTCGTCGCTATAACGAGTCTGGCGAGATCAACAACCTGAACTCCGACCTTGGCGTCCTCCGCATTCCGCTCCGTGTCGGTCCCAACGACACGCCTCCCCAGCTGACCTCTGAAGACGTTACGCTCTATGACGGCGACGTGGTCTACATTCAGTCTCGCGAAGCTGAAGTGTTCTACACTGGCGGTCTGATTAAAGGCGGCGTCTATCCGATCCCTCGCGACTACGACCTCGACGTCATGGGCGCCATTGCGACAGCCGGCGGCACCGTTGGCGCTTCCGCCGGCGCTTCTCAGGGTAATTCTACCGGTAAGGTTGGAAGTATCCTTCCTGCGAGCCGCATTCTCGTCCTCCGCGAAGTTAACGGTCGCCAATACGCGATTCAGATTCGTCAGCGAGAAATGCTTCGCGATCCTACTCAACGAATCCTGATCGAACCGAACGACGTCATCTTGGTTGAGTACACGCCGCTTGAACTCTGGTTCAACATGATCTACAACACTATCAACTTCACTGTCCGCTACTCCGACTTCAAATGATTGTGTGAGTTCCGACGACGCCGTCGGTTGCGGCGCTGAGAGCGGGGTTCTGGCTTAGACTCAACGCCGTTCATACGACGGAAGACAATTCTTTAGGGCGTGAATCTTGAAAAAGATTCACGTTCTTTTTTTTACCCTTTATTGAGAGTTAAAACGCATTGAAACCACCCGTGAAAAAGTCGCGCCCTGCAAGAATTTTGACGCGACTAAGAAGGGAAGACAACGCCTTTCATTCGTTGATTTCGTTGAAAATCAAGGTTCTCGACTCTCCTATCCCTTGACCTGTCAGAAGATTTGGCTAAAATCACATAGTCTGTTTTATTGCGAAACTTTTGTGAAGGTTTGTCCTTAGAGCGGACTAGAACGCGTTCCCCACGTCGGCAGGGCTCGCGTTGTTGTGTTTGCCGACAGAATTCGGATCGTTCTTGTTTTTACGATCCATTAACCCGTTGTGGCGCCGTCTAAACGTCGCATGGAATTTCCGGATAGGACGTTCGTAACGATGTGCCGAACGACGGCGTGGAAGGATAGAAATGGCTGAAACTCCCCTCTCCATTAAAGCTCTGATCGAATCTGGCGTCCATTTTGGGCACCGTGCGAGTCTCTGGAATCCCAAGATGCGTCCCTATGTTTACGGACGCCGCAAGTTCATCCACATTATTGACGTCCGTGAGACCGTCCGTGGTATTCTTCGTGCCAAGAAATTCCTGAAGCAGGTCGCGGCTGAGGGTAATCTCGTTCTGTTTGTTGGAACGAAGCGTCAGGCGTCCGAAACGATCCAGACTCAGGCCGATCGCTGTGGTATGCCGTACATTTCCGAACGTTGGCTTGGCGGCACGCTTACCAACTTCGAAACGATTCGTAGTCGTCTGCGACGCCTCGAAGAGCTCGAAAAGGTCATGGAAGGAGAACTTCTCCAGACTTATTCGAAGAAGATGCAGGCTTCTTTGGCTCGCGAATACCACAAGATGTATCGCAACCTTAATGGTCTTCGCAAGATGGATCGTTATCCTGCTGCTATGGTCGTCGTTGACCCTCGCAAAGAGAAGAATGCCGTTCGTGAAGCTCGTAAGCTTGGCGTCGTCTCAATCGCTTTGATTGATACTGACTCCGATCCTGACGAAGTGGATCTCCCAATTCCGGGTAATGACGACTCCATTCGTTCGATCGATTTGATCGTTTCCTATCTTGCCGACGCCGTTGCCGAAGGCGTTAAGGAACGTGAATCGAATAAGTATGACGGCGAGCAGGAGCAGGCGGAAGACGTTGTTGCGGAAGAGAAAGCCGCGGCAGACGCTGAATGATTTGACATACGACGGGAACGTTGGAGAGATTCGTTTTGATTCTCCGGCGTTCCACTTTCCGCGTTTCGAGAATAATACCCCCTTTAGGAGATAAGATATGGCTGACATTACTGCCGCTATGGTCAAGTCGCTTCGCGATAAGACCCAACTCCCCATGATGGAATGCAAGAAGGCTCTTCAACAGGCAGAGGGCGACGAAGAGAAGGCTATTGAGATCCTGCGTAAATCCGGCAAGGCCAAGATGGGTTCCCGTACTGATCGCGAGACGGCTGAAGGTCGCATCGCAATCTATAAGGGCGCTAACGGCGCAACCGGTATGGTCGAGATCCTCTGCGAATCCGCTCCAGTGGCTGGCAACGATCAATTCGTCGCTCTGGCGAACGCTCTTGCCAAGCAACTCGCGGAAGGGCCTGGCGCTTCTAACGCCGAAGAGCTCCTCGCTCAGGGTGATTTGCAGATTCAGTTTGACGATCTCATGAACAAGATTCGTGAAGTCTTCAAAATCAAGAGAATCCAGCGTGTTGAGGGTTCCGTTGGAACCTACGTTCATCACGACGCTCGTATCGGCGTGATTCTTCAGGTCGAGGGCGACAATGCTGAGCTTGCGAACAACATTTGCATGCAAATTGGAGCCATGAATCCTCAAGCCGTCAGCGCTGACGATCTTGATCCTGAAGTTCTCAAAAAGGAACGCGAGATCGCCGAGGAGCAGACCCGAAACGCCAACGCTGGCAAACCGGATAACATTATCGCGAAGATTGTTGAAGGTCGTATTAAGAACGTTTTCAAGGAAATCTGCCTCGAGGACCAGACGTACATCATCGATTCCAGCAAGACTGTTGGTCAGGTTGCTAAAGAGGGAGG
>CACYBR010000436.1 GCA_902772705.1 uncultured Planctomycetota bacterium | reverse complement strand
GTTTTCGCGTTTCCTTCTTCCATCGTTTTGACGCTAAGCGTGGGGAAGTTGTCTTTGACGCTGTAAACGGTGTAGATTCCGTTTTCGTAGAGTGAATCGACGATATCGCGGCTGATCGCGGCGTAAGGCATGACGCAGTTGAACGACGAATCGGCGATCTGTTTGACGTCGTCCATATCCGGCGCGCCGAGGTACAATCCGAGCGGAAAGAAGGGCTTGCCCTTGTGAATGAGGCGCAAATGTTCGTCAATATAGCTCGTCCGTTCGGGAATCTTGTCGAGTTTGGAGAAGCGCGTCGCTATCGTTTCCGTCTTGGTCGTTTCCGGATTGACCGCAGAACATGAAAGCGTGTAATCGCCGGACGCTAACGCGGTAGAATCAAAAGAGAAACGATAATAGCGGTCTGTTCGCGAAACGACTTCTTCGAGCGACGCCGACGCGACTTCCTCTTGATTGGAATTGATAATCGCGAGCTTCGGCGCAAGCGAATCGGCGTCGAAGTCGTCCGACGGCGCGGTATAGCCGACGAAGACTTCCACTTTGCCGCCGTCAGATTGGCCGCGATAGCGGTCCGTCGTTATGGCGGAAAAGAGAGGAAAGCTCGTTTTGACAACGGTTGCGTCGTCGAACCACGCGACCCCGGAACCGCCTTGCGTAACGTAGCACGCAAGATGAGGATTGACGGCGTCTTTGGGGATAAACGCGCGACTTTTCACTTGTCGCCATTCGCCGTCCGTGCCGTCGAGTCCGCTTGCGTACGATCCGCCGTACCATGTTCCGTCCTGACGGTTCCATTCGAGACAGACCGTCGCTTTTCCGTCTTTAAGGTCTTTCGTCTTAATCCAGACGGAAAAATCAACGACGCTCCTCGCAGGAATATCGAGCGTTTGAGTACAGAGACGGTATTCCTTGCCGTCCCCCGACCATTTAAGACAGGAATTGCCCGAACGCGCGTCGCCGGAGTCGACGGAGAAATACTGCGGCGAGCAGCTCCACTTCTCAGGCGCGCCGGCGCCGTCCGCCGATTCGAACGAGTTGTTTTGAACGACGAATTCGACCGGCTGGTCCTCGGCGTACGACGCGAAGCCTGCAAATATCGACGAGAGAACGAAAACGGCTGATAAACCTATTTGTTTGAGCATGGCTAAACCTCACATGAACTGTTTTTGCAACGGTTTTGGACGCGGACGCGTATTTCCTGGCCCGCGTGGGCGCTATTTTACCATATTTGGCGCGCCACGTCCGGTTTTCAACGCGCGGAACTATTCTTTTTGCTCCATCGCCAACGCAGAGTCCGTAAAACGGCGCAACGTAAATTTGCGCGGATATTAAAGGAGCCGCTGAAGCCGCCTCAGGGCATAACGGACTAATCGCCGGACGTTATCGCTGAACGGAGTCCCGACGGCCCGCTTTTCTTTTACGCAATGATCAGGACGCTGCCGTGTTTTAAAAAAACTGGAGAAAGCGCCGATAATCTTTTGCCCGGCGCTTGTCATTTTTATCACATTTTTTTTAATAAAAGTGTGATTTTTCTCACACAATTATCAATAAAAATGTGAAAGGACCGCCGCATGGAACGATCGATTCTGAACAAACTCGTCAAATGGAAGGCGTCGCCATATCGCAAGCCGCTAATCCTTAAAGGCGTTCGTCAAGTCGGCAAGACGTGGCTCCTCAAGGAATTCGGCAAACGGCGCTACGACAACGTCGCCTATTTTAATTTCGAAGAAAACGGGGAATACAAACAGTTTTTTGAGACGACAAAAGACGTCGGTCGCCTCTTGCAGAACCTCGCGCTTGCCAGCGGTCAAAAGATCGTTCCCGGAAAAACGCTTATTATCTTTGACGAGGTTCAGAGCTGTCCCGAAGCAATCAACTCCATGAAGTATTTCTGCGAAAACGCGCCGCAGTTTCACATTGCGTGCGCGGGCTCGCTACTGGGCGTCGCGCTTGCCAAACCGTCTTCCTTTCCCGTCGGCAAGGTCAACTTCATGCAGATCGATCCGATGACTTTCACTGAGTATCTTCTTGCCAACGGCGACGAGAACCTCGTCGAGTTTCTCGAAAGCGTCAACGTCGTTGAACCAATTCACGACGCGTTCTTCAACCCGCTCTACGAGAAACTCAAAAGCTATTACGTCGTCGGCGGCATGCCCGAGTCCGTCCTGAGGTGGACCGAGTCAAGGGACGTCGGCGCGGTGCAGGAGGCGCTCTCTGATATCGTCGATTCCTACGAACGCGATTTTGCCAAACACTCCGACGTCAGGGCGTTTCCTAAAATATCCATGATATGGAACTCCGTTCCCTCCCAGTTGTCGAGAGAAAACAAGAAGTTTCTCTATAAGGCGGTCAAGGAGGGCGCCAGAGCGCGCGAGTATGAAGACGCCCTGCAATGGCTTGTAGACGCGCGACTGGTCCACAAGGTTTATCGCAGCTCCGCGCCCGGACTGCCCATGGCGGCGTACGACGATCTGTCGGCGTTCAAGCTCTATCTCGTCGACGTGGGACTTCTCCGGCGTATGGCGCGACTCGCGCCGACCGCCTTCGGAGAGGGCAACCGCCTGTTCACCGAGTTCAAAGGCGCGCTGACTGAAAACTACGTCCTTCAGACAATGCTGACGCAGTTTGAGGTTCCGCCGAGATATTGGAGTCAAACCAATCCCCCTTACGAGGTCGATTTTCTTCTGCAACGCGAAAACGACGTTTTTCCGGTTGAAGTCAAGTCAGAAACAAATATCGCCGGCAGGAGTCTTAAAAAGTTTAAAGAACTCTATCCGGACAAGTTTAAGCTACGAGTTCGCTTCTCTCTGAATAATCTCACGCTCGACGACGACTTGCTCAATATTCCCCTCTTCATGGCCGACCAGACGGACAGATTGATCGGCCTCGCGCTTGAACAG
>CACYBR010000435.1 GCA_902772705.1 uncultured Planctomycetota bacterium | reverse complement strand
GGATCGAGATCGGGTCGGCTGAGTTTGAAGAAGCGCATTTCAGAGCCGACGCAGAATGGAACGCCCACGGTTCGCGTTGTTCCTTCTCCGTTAAAGAGATCAGGAATAAAACAACGAGTTGCAATTTCTGTTCCGAAGTCGACAAAGACTCCGATTGTTTTTGCGCGTTTAACGTTGGGAATCGCGACGAGTCTTTCGTAGAGTCTCATTGCGGCGTCGACGCGGTCGAGCTTAAGCGTGTTGAGACGCGATTTGACAGTGGAACGAAGATTCTTTTTAGCGTTGGCGAGCTCGTAGTTCATGGCGTTCCTGAATCATTGACGAGAGAAGGGTAGCGCGGTCAATTATGTCGTTTGATAGTGGGACGACAAGGGGGGCGTATTCGTGGGTTCCACGTGAAACCCGGTTGTGGAGAGCGACTGGAAAGGGTACAATCGGGAATATTATTTACTGGATGGCGGCTATTGTGCATGGCGCTAAGCTAGTCAGGAGACGTCGCGGCAAAGACGTACGAAGCTCTCCTTTTGAATTTGAACACAGTTATGAAAGGAATACAGAATGTCTGAAGATAATTCGAAAGACACGTGTGGATGCGATCATGAACATACCGGAGATTGCGGATGCGGATGCGATCATGAACATACCGGAGATTGCGGATGCGGATGCGGGCATGAACATGCCGGGGAATGCGGGTGCGGCGACGCGTCGCAGAATGAAGAGATCGACTATTCCAAGTACGACGTCGAGCTCCCTAAGCCGACCCTTATTATGATCGCAACGACGCTTGCACAGCAGGCGATGGTCTCGATGGGAATACTGCCCAATCCAACGACGGGCAAATCTGTATTCCTTATGCATCAGGCGACCTACCTGATTGATTCCATTGACGTTCTTTTCCAGAAGACGGAAGGAAATCGTACAGAAGATGAAACGAGAACGATCTCCAATATCATGAGCGAGCTGCGCATGCTTTACGTGAAAGCGTCTGAAGAAAAGAGTCGTCGTGACGCGGCGAAGAAATCGTAACGAGAGAGTGGGCGCTATAAAGCGAGCGACGTCGACCAAATGGCTGACGTCGCTTTTTTTTTGGATGGTATAAAGTATTAGAAAGTCGTGAGACGCCGGCGTACAAAACGAGGACGATTCAAGAAAAAGAAGAGAGTCGTCCTGACCGCCAAAGAGCGTAGCCGCGTCCTTCCCCAGGCGCCGCGTGTCAGGTCGACTCCTCTGTATGCAGAGCGCTGCGTAAAACGTCAGACTCTAACGCTTCTCACGAAATTCCGCGAAGTCAGATCACAGACCGGAATAAGAACCGGCAGGGTAACCGGAAGCAGTGGTTCCAGCGCGAGCGCCGCTCGGAGAGCACGGATCGCAAGGATTACACTGAGTGGGCGCGCAGGGTTCGCACTGAGTAGGCGCGCACGGCGCGCACTGCGAATAAGCGCTCGCAGCGTTCATCATCATGACTTCGTTCGTTGGATATGCATTGACAACGGGCGTTCCGGTCGAAGCTGCGACGGGAGCGGCGCTGTAGTCGCTGGAAGCGGAAGATCCAAGGATCGGGACGCGCGAACCGTTGCGCGTGAAGCAGCTGGTTCCGCTCTTGCAACCGACGAACATCGGGGAAGCGAGAAGTACGATTAACGAGAACGTAAGAACTTTTTTCATTTTTAAAGCAATCCGTTGACTTTCGTCAAAACTAACAGTGTTTAAGCAAACGCGTTCGTATAGACGGAATACGAGCCGCGCCGAGACGTATGTAAAAACATCCGCGCATACGTAATTTTAACGGCTGACTCATGAATTGAGAAAAGCTTTTTTTCCTTGTTTCTCTCCTTTCCCTGAAATTTTTTAATTACCAATCCTTTAATCCCATATAAATAGTTTTATTGATACGTTCACTTGTCCAAGTAAAACACACATATAAGCTTGGTTTCTTTTTTGCCACCCAGAGTCGTCGTGAATCAGAAGATCCTTTTCTAATGGGGCGTGAATATCAGGGGTGTGAGAAAAGAGTAAGGTAAGAATGAGATTGGTTTGTAATAATCGTTATATTTGGATTTATTTGTATATATTTTCTCTATTTTGTAAATCTTCTCTTTTTTAATTTTTATGTAAATATTGAATACGCCGTTATAGGAGCAAATGGAATAGTTTTGACAAACGACGTATTATTTACAAACACACATACGAATTCGTACGTGTTGCGTCGGATTCAGAACGTTCGCCATCAACTGGAATGTAAACAAATACCACGTTTGTTAACTGCGATATAGGCGTAACCATGATCCACTTTAGGAAATTACTTTTTTACATGTTCCTGCTCGTTGCGCTGTCTATGGCGTCAGCGACGGCTGTTTTGAAGCTGTCTGACAAACCGTTATTGACAGACTCTTCCGACAGGGGCGTTCAGCCTTTCGCGTATGAAGCTGGCGAGCCGACGGAAAACGTCATTGACAACATGGTTGATGAAACTAATCGCGCTATCGATGCGAACATCCGCGTTAGCGTTGTTTCTAAACCCAATGACAAATTTGCCACAGCCGACGCGGACGATTCCTTTACCGAAGAACTCGCG
>CACYBR010000434.1 GCA_902772705.1 uncultured Planctomycetota bacterium | reverse complement strand
CGTTCGGAGTCACGGCGGCGACAAGGTCGTCGGCTTTGGTAGAGATCTCGATATCTTTTCCAGCCTGATCAAACATGGCGTCGAAGGCGGCGGAATCGGCGGCGAAGGTCGTTCTGTCTTCGTCGTCGTCCCCGGAAGAGAGCAGGCTTTCTTTAGCTTCTCCGGAACGTTCCTTAATCATCTTAGTAAGATAAGCTTCAACTTCTTCCTTGCGGAATTTCCAGTCGGCGCCATCTTTGAAAGCACGAATCTTACCCTGTTCGCGCAGACGATTCACGTCGCCCGTCTGGAGGCCTAAAATTTCAGCGGTTTTAGCAAGGTTATAGTACATAACGAACGTTCCTGAATACTTTATATTTGAGGGATTCCGATCGACTGTCGGAGCTCGCAACCGCTTCCTCGCCAACGCGAAAAAAACGGAACACAGCTCTCGCTTTTTCAGACGTCCGCAGAATCTCGTCGTTCGACGCAACCAGCGAAGTCGAAAAAGACCGCTTCCGTATGTTTCGACCGTGGAACGGACAAAAATAATTTCTTGTCCGAAATCCGGGTTTATGATTATTTTAGCGTTTATTACTGCCGCAAGGAATCCCTCGTTCGGTCATTCTCCGTTAAGTTGCTCACGGATCTGACCGGGAGTGAGTCCCTCGCCGTTGAAGTTCTCTAATTTAAGGTCGAGCTCAAAAGCGCGTGTCGCGACAAGCTCGATCGTACTGTTGGTTCCGCGCTGGCGGACCCAGTATACGCATATACGCTTCGTTTCTGAGTCCACCAGAATAATCTGTCGCCCTGTCTCGTCCAGAGGCGAGTCAAAGGCGTAAAGGGGCGGCACCTCAAGGGGCCGTGAAAAGGTCGTTTGACCATTGGCGCTCGTTGAAACGCGTGGCGCGGCGTTAGCCTCGTATGCGTTTCTGAGATTGACGGACCCGCCTGGCTCCGTAAACGCGGCCGGATTCTGGGCGTCGGCGTTCATCGTCGATCCTCCGACGAGCGCGCCGACAATAATTCCGACGACCAACGCGAACACGAATCCCATGCGCGCGCAACAATTTTCCGCTTCCCTACGCAACATCTACGCTCCTTCGTCACGTTCTTTAAACTTGCCAAATTAACCAAATTTCCCTCGTATTCTATCCTGCTTATAGTAAAAAATCAACGAAAATTGGTAAATTTTATGGCTTTTTTCTCATTTAAATACGAATTTTAACAAATAGTCCGGCTGTAAAGTTTTAAACAATAAACCATCGTCTGCGCGTTATGCGTGAAAAACGCGTTTGACGGCGCCTTGTCGACTCTCCCATTTTCATTATACCAGAGAGCTTCCCGTCTTTCAACGTCATTCCTCTGCCGCAGTCGACATAAAAAAGAAGCTCTGGCGAGACGAAAACGTCCCGTCAGAGCTTGCGTCAAATTGACGGCGTCATGCGGCGTCAGCGAGGCATCTTGGCGCTCAGACCGCCGGCGGCGGGCAGATATGCGTTCTTGACGTAGTCGGCGACCATCCGGTGCGCGCTGAAACGCCATGCCAGAGTCGCCATCGAGTTCTTCATGAGGCGAATCCAGGCAAACGGGACGCCATGTTCGCCGCGCGCATAGTACGTCGGAACGACGATGTTTTCAAGGGCGTCGAGTAGCGCGGCGTTGTCGCGCTCGTCCGTAACTTTGGGGTCGACATGGGTCAAGCCGTCGCCGATCGCAAAACCGTTGGTTCCGTCGTACGCTTCGGCCCACCATCCGTCGAGGATCGAGAAGTTCAGCGCGCCGTTAAGAACCGCCTTCTGTCCGCTCGTTCCCGACGCTTCCTGAGGACGACGCGGAGTGTTCAGCCAGACGTCGACGCCCTGAACAAGGTGACGCGCGACCGTGATGTCGTAGTCCTCAAGGAAGACGACCTTATTGGAGAACCGGGGATTGCGCTGGACGTCGATGATCTTTTTGATGACCGCCTTGCCAATGTTGTCGGCAGGGTGCGCCTTGCCGGCAAAGACAAATTGAACCGGGCGATCCGGATTATTGACGATCTTGTCGAAGCGTTCTTCGTCCTGAACCACGAGGAACGCGCGCTTGTATTCCGCAAAGCGGCGCGCGAAACCGATAGTCAGCGCGTCCGGATCGAGAATGCGTCCCGCCGCCTCAAGTTCCTCCTCCGACGCGTTGTTACGCCGCATCTGACGACTCACCTGGCGACGCGCGAAATCGATAAGTTGCTTTTTAAGCGCAAAGTGCGTTTCCCAAAGCTCGCCGGAGTCGACGCCGTAAACGCCGGCCCACACGTCCGGATCAATCGAGTCTTCGGTCCAGTTCGGAAGGTTTCGTTCCAAAAGGATTCGAATCTGCGGGGCCATCCACGTCGGAACGTGAACGCCGTTGGTAACGTGCCCGATCGGCAGGTCTTCTTCGCGCTTGTCGGGCCAGAGGCAGTGCCACATTCTGCGCGTAACGACGCCATGGAGCGAGCTCACGGCGTTCGCGTATCGGGAAAGCTTCATGCCCAAAATCGTCATGCAGAATTCTTCTCCGTCGTCCTTCGGATCCTTGCGTCCCAGCGCAAGAAATTCCTGTTCGGAAAGCCCCAGCTCCGTATAGAGCGGCTCCAGATGACGCACGACGAGTTCCTTGGAAAAATAGTCGTGACCCGCCGCGACAGGGGTGTGCGTTGTGAAAACGGTCTTCTGGGCAATATCGCGAGAGGCTTCGTCAAAGGAAAGACCGGTTTCTTCGCGAAGCTCGCGTATCGCCTCGAGGGT
>CACYBR010000433.1 GCA_902772705.1 uncultured Planctomycetota bacterium | reverse complement strand
TCTAACACGCCGTAGGCAAATCCTTTGCGAACAAGCTCGTCGGGAACATGCTCGTCGTACTTCTCAAAGACGGGCGTTTCGTCCGGATAAACGAGTTCCATCGGGTCGAAATCCTTCGCCGCCTCTTCGGCGACAATCTGATAGAACGCCTCTTCCCCCTTCTGCATCGTAAACTGCAAATAATAAGGTCGCCGAGAATTGAGACCTTTGAGCCCCAGCCTTTCGCCGCACCGAAGCTTGAGAAAGCGTTCAAGCGCGAGGAACGCGTAGCTTCCAAGCCACGGGAAGAGCGCCCACATTTTACCGCCCAGATTGACAAGCGGACGATCCGCCATTCCCGCCATACGAAAGGTTCGTCTCGCGTCCGCCAGCCGGCAAACAGCGTGCTTCATCAGATAAGGGTAACTTTTATCCTCGGCGAGCGCGGCATACATCCGCTCAAGAATACGAGTATGGATATCGCCGGGCACGTCGCCAAAATACGCCGGAATATTGCCTTTGACCAGTTCGCAGTAGACCTCGCGACGACGATGGTCGACTTCCTCCACGACCCAGACGCGGCCCGCGATCGCGATCTTGTCGCCCACGGGAGGCGGCTGAACAATCGTGCCAAGCTCTTCCGAGCCTGCGTGGACGGTATATTCGACGTTCTCCTGAAACACTGCGTAGAATTTGTAATTATTGACAATTCGTTCGCCGGCAATCCCGAGGATCAGCCCTCCGTTCTCCGTGCGGCTAATATGGTCGAGCTCCAGAAGCCGGCGCAGAAGCGCGCGAAAGTCGTCTTGAGTAATCCGGCGAAACGGCGACAGCGTCAACACGCGCGACGCAAGCTCGCCCGGCGTCGTTTCGCCGCACGACGCCAGCACGCTCATCGTCTGATGATAAAGGAGCGAGTACGGCGGCTTTTCCGTCCGCGGAGGCTCCACAAAGCGTTCCTCGATATAGAGTTGGACAAGCGCTATTCCCTGAATCAAGCTCCACGGTATCATATCCGGAAACATCGCGCGCGCTTCCGGATGATCCTCGCGCATGACGAACCACATCTCTGGAGGGGAGCCGCGACGACCCGTGCGCCCCAGACGCTGCAAAAAGCCTGAAACCGTAAAGGGCGCGTCAATGTGAAACGCGCGTTCAAGCTTGCCGACGTCGACGCCCAACTCGAGCGTCGCCGTGGCGCACACGCTCAACAGAGAATCGTCGTCCTTCATTTCATCTTCCGCGCTCTCACGATACGACGCGGAAAGATTGCCATGATGAATAAGGAAACGGTCGGGCTCATGGTTCGCCTCGCAGTATTGGCGAAGATTCTGACAGACCGCCTCGCACTCTTCGCGCGAGTTCGTAAAGATCAGGCACTTCTTTCCTCGCGTATGCTCAAAAATATAGCCGACGCCGGGATCGGCCGCCTTGGGCGCTTTGTCGGTCGCGGGCGCGAGCGCGGGAAGGTCGTCGACGCTTGTCTTACCGTCGTCCGCCTGAGGATCGGAGTTGAAGAAATGCTCCATCGAGAGCCGCCAGACCTCTTTGACGCCGTCAATTTTCGGCACGATCGTTCCGCGTCCGCTCCCTGCGGCGAGGAATTTGCCCGCCTCTTCCGGATCCCCGATCGTCGCGGAGAGTCCGATTCTTCTCGGAGAGCAGCCCGCGAGCCTGCTGAGCCGCTCGATCAGACAGAAGCACTGCCATCCGCGGTCCGCGCGCATAAGCGAATGAATCTCGTCGATCACGACAAAGCGCAGATCGCCAAACAGCGCGGGAATCTCCGTATGCTTCGTGATCAACAGCGCTTCGAGGGACTCCGGCGTGATCTGCAGGATCCCCGACGGCTTGCGCAGGAGCTTGCGTTTACGCGTCTGCGACGCGTCGCCGTGCCACCGCGTTACGAGGATCCCCGACTCCTCGCAAAGCTCGTTGAGCCTGCCGAACTGGTCGTTGATAAGCGCTTTAAGAGGCGCTATATACAGGACTCCGACCGAGGACGACGGATTCTCGTCAAGCAGCGTCAGGATCGGAAAAAACGCGGCCTCCGTCTTGCCCGAGGCGGTCGACGCGCAAAGCAACACGTTCTCGTCCGTATTGAAGATCGCGTCTCCCGCCGCGTTCTGAACGGCGCGCAGCGTCTTCCAGCCGGAACGATAGACATAGTCCTGAATAAAGGGCGCGTAACGATTGTAAACGTCCATAACGACTTCCGTCAGATTGTGAACTCAGCAAAATCGTCGTCCGTATTGTCCGACACGGCGTCCGATTTCGCGTAAGAAAACTCGTCCGATTGGAGGAGTTCGGCGGGCGTCATTGTCGGATTCTGGAACAGCAGGTCCGTCAACTCGATAAAGTCGCGGATAACCTCGCGCGGCGTGATATTCTGATCCGCGCCGACCCGTTCATACTCGAGCCTGACAAACGCCGCCAGTTCCTCCGTCGTTATCGTTCTGGAGTACTCATAGAGATCGGCGTGCATATCGGCGAGCTTCTCGCAGAGTATCAGCGTCTCCTCCGCCGTCAACGGTTCGAGACGGACGACCGGCGCGAGCAAATCTCTCGTCCCTGGCCGCGAAAACTTCCCTTCCGCCAGTCGAGACCGCAGCGCCTCGTAGCTGTAAACGCCGCGGCGCTTGTCCTCGACGGCCTGCGGCGTCGCGCCCATGATGATTCCGAGATACTTCGCCTTGCCCTGAAGCGCGTCGTTGTACATTGTCAGCAGCTTTTCGTAGTTATACTGGCGCGTAATCGAATTCGGGATCTTGTAGATATTCACGAGCTCGTCGATCATGATCATCATTCCGGCGTATCCGGCAAGCCTGAAGAACGTCGCAAAAATCTTGAGGTAGTCGTACCAGTCGTCGTCGGTTATGACGATATTAACGCCAAGTTCTTCCTTCGCCTCGCGTTTAAGAGTATATTCGCCGCGAAACCAGCGCGCGACCTTAGCTCGGGTTTCATCGTCGCCGTCGACGTACGCATGGTAATACGTCGAGAGTAGCTTGCCGAACTCGTATCCGTGAACCAGTTCGCTGAGGGAGGACGTTACGGCGTAGATTTTCTTATCCACGAGCGCCGTCAGCGCAGGATCGCCAGCCGCGAGTCCGCTCTCCCCCGCCGCCTCGCTCTGCGCCGCGTTGATCCAGCGATCCAGCACGAGCGTCAACGCGCCCCCTTCGGGCTTCGTTTTGGTGGAGAGGTTGCCTATTAACTCGCGATAAGTGGCAAGCCCCTGCCCTCGCGTTCCCTGGAGTCTTCTTTCAGGAGACAGGTCCGCGTCGGCGACGATAAAACCGCGATCCATCACGTGATTGCGAATCGTCTGCAAAAGAAAGCTCTTGCCGGAACCGTATCGTCCGACGACAAACCGAAACGACGCGCCTCCTTCCGAGACGATCTCCACGTCGTGCAGGAGCGCCTGAACCTCGCTCTTGCGTCCCACGACGATATACGGCAACCCGATTCTGGGAACGACCCCGCCTTTAAGAGAATTCAGCACGGTCTGCGCAACGCGCTTCGGAACCTTTTTCCTTTGCTCAGTCATCTTTAAAACTCTTCTCCCAGAATCCGAACGATCTCGTCCCGATATTCTTCAACCAAACGGATTTCCTTACCGTCGCATTCCACCGCGGCGTCGCCAAGCTCGTCAAAAAGAGCTTCGTTGAGCGCGTCCGCGACGACTTCCGGCATCCAGCGCTTTGCCGCGATCGTCGCCTGGACCGATTCGCCGCGCAAAAGCATCCGCAACGTCTGACGCTGATCGTCGTCCAGAGGGACGGACGCTTTCGCGGCTAAAGCTTCCTTTCCCGACTCAACGTCGGGCTCCCGCGCAAGCCTCCCGTTCTCTGCGGTCGTATCAGGCTCTCCCTCGACGTTGAGTCGTTCCGTTTCGTCTTCTGCGCGAGACTGCTCCCGCAAATCTTCGTCGGTCAGCAGGCTGTCCTGCGTCGCGAGCGCGTCGCGTCTTATCCTTTCGAGGTCGTCGAATTGAATCACAACTTTGGGTTTGGCGGCGTCGAGACGCGCCTGCCTGTCCGCGTCGATAACTTTCTCGACATAGGGCGCCGCCCACGCGTCCTCCTCCCTCGC
>CACYBR010000432.1 GCA_902772705.1 uncultured Planctomycetota bacterium | reverse complement strand
GCGCCGCAAGCGGGCGCAAACGCGAACGTCGCGGCGAATATGTCGAAGGAGTTCGTCGGTCGCGAGCTTGCCGACAACCGTCTTCGTTCCGGCGCGGGCAAGTACATGCTTGAAGACGAGTTAGGCGAGATTCGTATCTTTCCGCAGTCGAATATCGCTTCGATAGAGCCGGCGCCCGACACGACCGTCGGGGAGCTTCGCAAGAGGCGCGAGGAACGCCTGCTCGAAGAATTTGGCGAAGGATTCAAGATCAAATCGACGGAGCATTTTATCATTGCGTCCGACGCGTCAGAAGGCTACGTCGACTGGTGCGGGCGCCTCTTCGAGAGACTCGAAGAAGGTTTCCGTCTTTATGCGCGCAAGAACAATATCGAGCTCGTTGATCGTGGCGATCCGCTCATAGTCGTCGTCTTTGCGCGTCAGGAGGATTTCATACGTTACGCGTCAGTCGAAACGGCGGCGTCGGACAAACTCGCGGCGTATTACAACATGCAGACGAATCGCGTTGCGCTTTACGACTTGTCGTATACTGAGGGGACCTCGGCGGCAGATTCTCGGCTTCGCCGGCGCTCGAAACTAGCGGAGACGCGCGATATCCTGTCGCGTCCGAACGCCGCGTTTAACGTCGCGACGATAGTTCACGAGGCGACTCACCAGATCGCGTTCAATCGCGGCGTTTTTCTACGAACCGGTCCTATCGCGCTGTGGTGCGTCGAGGGGCTTTCTCTTGTTTTTGAAACGCCCAACGGGTTCGCGACGCAGGGCGGTTGGGGGTTCCGGGGTTCGTTCCCGAAAAACGAGCGTATGATCAATCTTTTTCGTCAGACTGTCGGCGGAATGAACGATCCGTTCCGGACGGTTGTCGCTCAGGAAGATTTTTACAAGAATCTCGAGGGGTCCTACGCCGCCTCGTGGGCTCTTTTTTACTATCTTTACAAGAAAAAGCCCAACGAACTGGCGAAATATATCAAACACGTCTCGGCGAAACAACCCTGCGTCGTTTATCCGGCGGAGGATCGGATCGCCGACTTCGAAAAATTCTTTGGCGACGATTGGGAGAAGACCACGAACGCCGTTATCCGTTACGTTAAACGTCTTTGATCCGATTGTCGGATCGAGCGCTACGGAGAGACGTTATGATGATGAGAATAAGCGTATTACGAAATTGCTTCGTATCGTTCCTTGCGGCGGTTGCGTGCTTCGCTTGCGTCGCGGCGACGGGCGCGCCCGTGAAGTGGCCGAAGCTCCCGACTCCCCCGGCGCCCCCGAAGGCTCCCGAGCCGCCGAAGCCGTATTTCCCGCCGTCGCGACCGCTGACGCCGATCGAAATGGAACAGGCGGAGCGCGCGAAGAAGGCCGCGCTTGAGGGGCTCAAAACGAACCTTGTCGTTCCTGAAAAGGCGCCAGAGCAGGATTCGTTGGAAAAGCTTATCGAGAAACTCCTCAATGAGTTTGGGCCCGACGGTCGTTACGGGATCACGTCGCACTTCATTGTGATTTACGACACGACCGATTCTTACGCCATGTGGTGCGCGACGCTCATGGAAAACGTTACGTCGACGTACGAAAAGTTTGTTTCGAGTACGAAACTCGTCGAGGACGGACTCGCCGACCCGATGGTCGTTTTCATTTTCGCGGACGAAAACGATTATCGCGCGTATCTCCAGAAGAACTCCAGTCAGGAGTTTCAGAAGGCGTCCCCAGACGTCGTGGGGTTTTATAGCAGCGGTTCGAACCGCGCCGTTTTTTTTGATCCGACCGGCAAGGAGCAGAACAAGCCGAACAAAGGGGACGAACGGACGATTGAGCAGGTCGCGACCGAGGTCCTGGCAGATCCCAGAGGCGCGGAGAACATTTCTACCGTCGTCCATGAGGGGACGCATCAGGTTTCTTACAATTATGGACTCTTCAGCCGTAAGGGCGAGAATCCCAAGTGGGCGATTGAAGGGCTGGCGATGCTCTTTGAGGCGCCCGGAGGCGAGCCGAAGGACGGCGGATGGAAGATTGTCGACGAGAAGGCGAAGACGATCAAGTTTCCGATCAACGAACGTCGAGTTCG
>CACYBR010000431.1 GCA_902772705.1 uncultured Planctomycetota bacterium | reverse complement strand
GGGGTTTTACCTCTTTTTTATATTTATTTTCCGTTTTAAACTGTTGTAAATCAACGACTTAGACGATAATATATATAGAAAGGAGGTCAAGATGAATAAGACCAAACTTGTAAAAGAGCTTCACAAGCTCGGCTGGTATTGCGAAAAGAACGAAGGGACCAAACATGACAAATTCAGAAACAAGAGCAAGCCCGGAAAAATAATCGAAGTTCCAAGACATTGCGAAATTAACGAATACCTCGCCAAAGCGATTCTCAAAGACGCGCGGCGCTAACAACGAAAGGAGCCCCCGAAAGGGGGCTTGATTTAATGACTTATTACGCGGTTTTTTTTAACGACGACGGCTGGACGTGCAGCCGTTTTTACGACGTTTCAGTCTATACGCAGGAAAAGGACGAGACGACGGCGCTTGAAACGACAAAAAACGGACTTCTTGACGCTTTAAAAGAAAACGACGTTCCGCCGCTAACACGCGCCGAAGTCGAAGAAAGGGCGCGGCAAGAGGAACGCGAGGGCAACTTGCCCCAAGGTTGGAAGATCGTCGAAATCGACCTTGATTAGAGCGTCGTCAGACGGTTTTCTCTAAATTTTGGACTCTGTTCTCGCACGCGCGTGTGCGATACTAATCGATAGATTAATAGATATATCTATCTATGCAAAAAATTTATTTTTCGGCTGGCGCCGAAAATTTGTTGATAACCTGTCAATAAACGAAGTGGCGCCGTCCCCGGGGCGTAGGTACTACTTTTCGCCGGCTCCCGACTGCGCGCGATACTATTGATATTGGGGGTTTTGTTTGTTTGCGGGCAATGGCTCGGGAAGGACTTCTGATGGCGACGGGACGGGCGATGGCTCGGGAAGGACTTCTGATGGCGACGCGGCGGGCGATGGCTCGGGAAGGACTTCTGATGGCGACGCGGCGCTCTCTCCTTTAGGCTCCGACGACTCGTCTTCTTTTATCCGATCGGTTAAATATCCGCCTCGACCGTCCGGAAACCTCAAATAAACGTCGTCATACTCTACTCGCGCTCCCAACTCCATGTACCGCTCTCGCCACTCCTCGAGCTTCCTCAAACGCGCCGTCTCCTCTTTCAGTCTGCGCGTCTCCGCTTCTATCTCCTCTATCGTCTCCTCTCGCCTCTCCTCTCGCCTGGTCCACCTCTCGCACGAATAAAACCAACTCGTCAGCGATAACGAAAAAAAAGACTCGCACCCGTCAGCGTTATATAACGCTCCCAATTACGACGCGACTTGCCGCTCCTCGACGGGCACGGCAACGAAGTTGATACGACACAACGTTCTGATTCACACAGCGACCGGAGGTCCCCCAACGCAAGCGACCAACGGGAGCGGATACGACAGACTAATCGCGCGGCTAGCGCGGATTGGGGTCCAGCGGCCGACCGCTGGCGCCTCGCCGCTTCCCTGCTCGGCGGCTGCGAGCGTTTTGGCCATCCGTTTGAAGGCGTTTTCGACCGCGCCGAAGTCTGCGCCGGACGTCTTCGCCGCGTGCGCGTATTCCGAGAGAGTCGCCGAGGCGACGCCAGTCCGTTTCGACGCCTTCTCGAACGCGTCGCCGGTCTCGCCGAGCGCGCCGGAGACGTACTTGAGCGCGTCGCCGACCGCTTTGGCGGCGTCGCCGGCGGTTATGACGAACCGATCCCAAAAATTCGATCCGGCGTTCGCGACTTCGCGCGCTTTCGCCAGAGCCTCGTCGATCGCCTTTTTGACGGGTTCAGGGTCGATTGTAACGGTTGGCGAGAGTTCCTTCTCTTTAGCGGAGATCTCGCGCGCCGCTTCGTCAACGCTTCGGACGACCTCTTGCAACCCGTTCTTCAAATTGTTATTGTCGCATGTTACGAGGACGTAAGCCTCGCCCGCTTTGATTCGTTCGCCGCTCATTTTTGAAGGACCGATAAAATGTTTGCTGTTTTTAGTTCGTTCTTTTTCCTTTGGTTAGCGTCGGCGTTTGCTCTTTTCGCAACTTTCGCAGTCGTTAAAGGGAAATGGTTTACCGTGCCGTTGTGGCTTTTGGGCAATTTCGTCGCCGCGTCG
>CACYBR010000430.1 GCA_902772705.1 uncultured Planctomycetota bacterium | reverse complement strand
CGCTCGCCGCGGCCTTCGGCGACGAGGGACCATCGCTCGGTGAGAGGATCGAGTCGGAACTCGGAGTCATAGTCCTGCGCTTCGCAGGGAACAAAGTGTGTTTCTTCAGGTTCCATTCAAGTTGGTTTCCACTCTTCGTCGCCCCTCGGACGACGCTATTAAAAAACCCGTTCTCGCTGAACGTCTGCTTCTGGCGTCGATCGAACGATCTCCGACACAGGCGCGCGGCAAGAACGGGTCAGGGATGAAACCGCCGGCTGATTCACGCGGAACCAGCCGCGTCAAATTCCAAGAGATCAGCGAGTAACGGTGTGGTAGACCCTTCCAATACCCGGAACCTGAATCTTGAAGCGTCCGTTCTCATCCGGCAGGTTCCACGGCTTGCCGTTCCAGTCGTAGGAGTCCGGACGATAGGACATATCGGACTTGAGGAGATCGTCCCACGTGATCTTCTTACCGGTGTAGCACGCCTCGCGTCCCATAATACCCATCATGGTCGCCTTGGCCATGTAATCGCCATTGTTGATCGTGTCGATCTTGCCGCGGATGGACTTATAGAGTTCGACATGTTCGAGCGTGTACATATCGGAATCAACGCGTTCCTGCTCGTAAACGACCTTTCCGTCGAGGTCGGTGATACGACCGCGTCCGAGAATCGTCGCGAAGCCCTTCGTACCGGCAAAGTACGCCTGATTCTCGCCCCAGCAGTTGTCCTGCTGACGGCAATAGGAGTAGAACGTCGTGCCGTTGGGATATTCAAAGACGGCCGCCATCGAGTCGTAGATGTCGCCGTATTCGGGCTGTTCGGTACGCTGCATACGCGCGCCGAGACCGTAGCAGGTCGTCGGAGGAACGTCGCCCATAGCCCAGAGTCCCTTGTCAAGGGTGTGGACATGCTGCTCGATATTGAAGTCGCCGGAGAGCCACGCATAGTTGTACCAGTTACGAACCTGCGCCATCATTTCGGTGTCGCCTTCCTGACGACGACGCGTCCAGAGCTTGCTGGTCAGATAGGTCAGACGCGCCGAGGTGATATCGCCAATGGCGCCGTCGCAGACGCGTTGCATAATGTCTTTGACGTTGAGGTCATAACGCCAGCAGAGCCCGGAAACAAGCGTGAGTCCCTTTTCTTTCGCCAGCTTGGAAGACTCCATGACGGACTTGATACCAAGCATATCAGTCGCGACCGGCTTCTCGCAGAAGACGTGCTTACCCTGTTCGACGGCATAGGCGAGAGAACGATAACGGAACCCCGGCGCTTCGCAAAGCAGGACAAGGTCGGACGCCTCGACCACGGACTTGTAAGCGTCCAGACCGGCAAAGATACGATCGCCAACGTCAATACGGTCTTCGAACGCAGTCTTGAGACCTTCGACGGCGCCTTGAGCGTTCGGCATGAACGCGTCGGCAACGGCGACAATCTTCGTGTTCGGATCGGCGTTAAGCGTGTTGGCGGCGGCGCCGCGACCACGGCCGCCGCAACCGATAAGACCAACCTTGATGAGATCAGTTTCACCCGCATGAACGCGAGGAACGCCAACAGACAGAGCGGCGACGCTCGCGGCGCCTGCCTTCAGGAAATTACGTCGGGAAATACTCATAGCGATTCTCCATATATCGTAAACAAAAGTAAACACAAACCTTCCACACGCTGCGCAGGAGGTTGCCATGTACGTTCCCGAAAAGTAAGCGGAACGCGTGTATAAAAACGCGAAGCGCGCGTTCGCGCTTCACGGAGTAATTCGATCATCGTGCGACGGTATGGTATACCTGTCCAATACCAGGAACCTGAACCTTGAGACGTCCGTTCGAGTCTGGAACGTTGACAGGCGTTCCATTCTCGGAATATTCGCTCGGCGCGTAGGACTTTTGGGACGCAAGAGCGTCGTCCCACGTGATCTTCGAGCCGGTGTAACACGCTTCGCGCTCCATAACGCCCATCATGGTCGCCTTGGCCATGTAATCGCCGTTGTTGATCGTGTCGATCTCGCCGCGAATGGACTTATAGAGCTCCTGATGTTCAAGCGCGTACATGTCGGACGCGACGTTCTCACGCTCGTAAAGAACCTTGCCGTCGAGGTCGGTAATGACGCCGCGCCCCAGAACGGACGAAACGTAGCCTTTGGTTCCTGCGAAACGCGCGTTGTTCTCGCCCCAGCAATCGTTTTGCTGACGACAGTAGGAATACAGAGTCGTGCCGTTGGGGTATTCAAAGACGGCGGACATCGAGTCGTAAATATCGCCATATTCAGGCTGTTCAACTCGTTGCATGCGTCCGCCAAGCCCATAACAGGTTGTCGGAGGAACGTCGTGCATTGCCCAGAGTCCCTTATCGAGAGTATGAACATGCTGCTCGACGTTAAAGTCGCCGGAAAGCCACGTGTAATTGTACCAGTTGCGAACCTGCGCCATAAGCTCGGTATCCTCGTCGGCGCGAGGTCGCGTCCAGAGTTTACCTACCATGAAGGTCAGACGCGCGGACGTTATCTCGCCGATTACGCCGTCGAGAACACGCTCCATAATATCCTTGACGTTAAGATCGTAACGCCAGCAAAGACCAGATACGAGCGTAAGCCCTTTCTGTTTGGCAAGCTCCGACGATTCCATAACGGAACGAATCGCAGGCGCGTCGACTCCTACCGGCTTTTCACAGAAGACGTGCTTACCCTGCTCGACCGCGTAACGAAGCGAACGATAACGGAATCCCGGCGCTTCGCAAAGCAGAACGACGTCGCACGCGTCAACGACCTGTTTATAGCCGTCGAGACCCGCGAAAATCCGTCCGTCGACGTCAATTCGCCCTTCAAACTGCTCCTTAAGTCCTTCCACCGCGCCCTGCGCCTTAGGAAGAAACGCGTCTGCGACCGCGTAGAGCTTCGTGTTCGCGTCCGCGCTGAGCGTATTCACCGCCGCGCCGCGTCCACGTCCGCCGCAACCAATAAGACCAACCTTGAGTTCGTTCGTCTCGCCGGCGTGAACCGGTCTTAACGTCAAACCGGTAAAAAGGGTGCCCGCTATCGTCTTGGAATTCAGGAAAACGCGTCGACTTCTGGCGGCGTTCATGGAATCTATCTCCTCAAGCTCGTTCAACATGTTTAACCGACGCAACGTCAAAACCGCGCCGTTTGATCGATTCTATCGGGCTCGCAACGTCGTTTCAAGAGATTAAGCCCTTTTTTTACAAAATTCGACGCCGTCTTTCAGCGACGTGGCGTCTTCGTTTTCGGGAAGCGCCTGAGAATCCCGGCAACCTCTTCTTTAAGCGCGCCGTTCGTGCCAACTCCTTCGCGTCCTTCAATCGTTTCCTCGCCGTTCCAATTACAGAACGCGCCGCCCGCTTCTCGAAGGATCGTCAACATCGGCGCGGCGTCCCAGATCTCGAAGAACGGGTCGATCATTATCTCAGCGCGACCCGTGGCTACGAGATAGTACCCGTAGGCGTCGCCCCATGTGCGCGTTAGCCGACATTTCTCTTCCAGTTCGTCATAGGCTCCTTCACGACCTACCAGATCGAAATCGTAACAGTCGGTCGTGAGAAAGAGCGCGTCTTCAAGCTTATCGACGTTAGAAACGCGCGCGCGGCAAGTTCTCGATTCGTCGTTAAAGAACTCCCACGCGCCGGTCCCCTTGCCCGCCCAGACTCCGCAACCAAGCGCTGGAATCCAGATCACGCCTATCATGGGCTCGGCGACGCCGGACGCCGTCTGTTTCTGAACCCCGATAAGATTCGAATAGAGGGGGACCCCGTGAATAAAGGATTTTGTGCCGTCGATTGGGTCGAGGATCCACTGCCAGCCGGACGATCCATTCTTGTCTTCAAGTTCTTCGCCCAGAATGGAGTCGTCGGGAAAGGCGTCCGAAATGAGTTTTCTGCCAAGTTCTTCGGCGCTGCGGTCGGCAATCGTCACGGGCGTGCCGTCCTGCTTGCGTTCAACGTTAACGTTATGGCCGAAATACTGAAGGGTCAACGCGCCCATTTTTTTGGCGAGACTTACGGCAAAATCGCAGCGTTCTTTCATATCAAACCTCTCAATTCATAAAGGAAGAACAGATTGACGCTAATTGTACTGAATTAAAGTCGCCACGAAAAGCGGAGCCCTGTACGATAAAAACTTGATATTGTCTGCGCCACGAAATATAATGACCGAAAGTCGGTCCGAAGCGGAAGTCGGCGGCGTCCCCCTCTTTTCCGGCGTCGGACGACATAAGTGATATAAACAGGACGTTTACAGAGAGAAGAAACCATGTCCAACGACGCTATTTCCCGCCGTTCTTT
>CACYBR010000429.1 GCA_902772705.1 uncultured Planctomycetota bacterium | reverse complement strand
GCTTAAGATGAGCGCGGAGGAGGTTCTAATCGCTATGCGCGTTCCGGCGAAGAGTCGAGCGTCGCTGCTCAAGTTGATTAACGAGCGGCTCGCCGCCGAGTAGTCTGTCGCGCGTCACGCCTTGAAGTTAAATTGAACCGTCGTATGCCGAACGGCATGAGCTGCGGCGCGGGAGGGTGAGAGCTCCCACCCCCTTCGATTTAGCGAACAGAGACCATAAAGTTGCGTAAATATTAAAGGAACCGCCGTAGCCGTCTTCAGGTACAACGAACTAATCGCCAAACATGACAGGTCAATTCTAAACAACTCGCCGCTGGGTTCGGCGTCGCAGGAGCGAATTGCCGCAGTTTTATAACAAATACGCATAGAATGAATCGAGTGAAACCTTCGGTTCTTTCGCAACGCTTCTTTTGTCGCGTTTCTGCTTTTGCAGCTGAAATATTATTTTAGAAAAAAAGCATTAAAATCGGAAAAAGTGGAATGTTTTCTATATATTTTCTCGTTTCTCTAAAGTATAATCGAGAAAATACGTCTCGTTTCGATATTGCGACGAGGTGAGAAAAACGATACTCTTGGGCGTCATTTCGCGTCGACGAACGGCAGGACGTCGGGTCGGCGCGGGTAAGGGCGGCATTGGACCAGTCGCCTGTTTTGTCGCAGCGAGGATTGCTATGAAAATGAACGTAACGGAAGGAGCGCCGAAGCGTCGGCCAGGACGGCCTCGTCGAGCGGAAGACTATACCTGCGTCTCTGTGACGATCTCTTCGGAATTGATCCGTAAAATAGACGAGCTTGCCCGGCAATGGGGACTCAATCGCTCAGGGGCCGTGTCGCGAATTCTGACGGCGGAAGTCCGTAATTCTCGGATTGAAAGTCCTCTTGAGCTTGAAACCGCGCTCGAACGTATCAGCGAGATCGTAGCGCGCCACGTATGACGACGTCGGCTCGCGGTATTCCTTTGTATGTTGACAATCGCGTCTCGGTCGTCTGATCTGGTTACGGATCGAAGTCGACCCATTACGACGAGTATTTATATTTTAGAGGTGTTCCCATGGCAGAGAAAACGCTCCGAATCGTTTCTGCGGAACGTAAAACGGGTCGTCCGCGTCGTCAGGACAGTTATGAAAAAGTTTCCTTTACGATTTCGACCCAACTCCTGAACGAAATCGATCAACGCGCCCGAAATTGGGGCATGAACCGCTCAGGCGCCGTCGCGCGAATCGTCAAGTCTCAGCTCGAGGGAGTCTCCTCTGAAAATTATCAGAAAATGAAGCAAATTCTCGAAGAGATCAACGACGTGCTTGAAAAACGCCGCGCCAGCTGATTTTATAACAAAGTTTCCAGAAAAAGACCAAAACGCCCGGCGCGTTCTCTCGCCCCGGGCGTTTCTGTTTTTTTATCGGAATGTTCAGGAAAGCGCGCGTTGAACGAGCTCGCGCGTTTTTTTTACGTCGCAGTTCATCTGCGCCAGTAGCGTCTCTTTGTCGGGAAACTTTACGACGTCGCGAATTTTCGCGCAGAATTCCAGTTCCAGCGGCTTGTCGTAAAGGTTGCCGCAAAAGTCCAGAATGTGCGTTTCAATTTTGCGTTTCTCGACGCCAAACGTCGGATTGCCGCCGAGGTTGACCGCCGCAGGACGCGCGATTCCGTCGGACGTGCGCGCGATCGCCGCATAAAGCGCATTGCCCGGCAGGAAGACTTCCGTTCCCGTAAGGTTGGCGGTCGGAAACCCCAACGTTCTTCCGCGCATATCGCCGCGTCCAACGACGCCGCGGACGCGGTAGCGTCGTCCAAGCATCTTAGCGGCAAGCGCGACGTCGCCATTCCTGAGTGCCTCGCGGATCACGCTGCTCGAAACGATCGTTCCGGCGATCGCGACCGACGGTACGATTGTCAGTTCGATATGACGACGCTCCGCCAATTCTCTGAGGCGGCGCTCGGTTCCTTCGCAGTCGCGCCCAAAAGAAAAACCTTTTCCCTCGACCATCCCGACGGCGCCGAGTTTTTCGACGACGACCCTTGAGAAGAATTCATCCGCCGTCTGACTGAGAAAACGAAGCGTCGTGGGGAATTCAACCAGCGCGTCGACGCCGGCGGCTTCGATAAGAGCGCGCTTGTCGTCGGGGTCGGTCAGCGGCTCCGACGCGGTCTCCGGCCTGAGGAGGCGCGCAGGGGCGGGAGAAAAAGTAAAGACGATTGACGGCGCGCCGAGTCGTCGCGCCGTTTCGGTCGCGCACGCCATGATTCGCGCGTGTCCAAGGTGGAGTCCGTCGAATTTGCCGATCGACAGAACTCCGCCTCGATAGCGCAGAGGAAGATTGTCCAGACGATTAAAGATTTCCACGAGCTCACCAACCGGCGATCCGAGCCGCCTCCAGCGCCGACGTCGCTATGTCGGCGCGCTGATGGCGCGCGCCTTCGCAAAAGGGTCGGTTGATTTGACGTTCCTCAACGCGACCACGCGCACGCCGGAAACGCCTCTGAATTGACCTTCAGTTTACCTCAAATTCCCGCTTTTCCAAGGGGCGATTATTCCTCGTCCTCTTTGAAAATCGGGTCGAGCGTCTTCGTATTGCGATCGACCGCGAGGATAATAGTTTGGGTTTCCGCGTCGTCGTAACTCGTCGCGACGACCGGGAAGACATGCCGTCGTTCCGGAAGATCGAGGCGCACCGAGAAAGAGCCGTCCGCTTTCGTGGGGATCTGTTCGTCGCGAATCTTGACCGACGCGCCCTTGGAGACGCGACCCTTAATCACGATTTCCGCGTCGACCGAGATCGTGATCGAACTCGGCGTCTGGAAGACCTCGTCCTCTTTATCCGCGCGCCCAAAGGGCGTTCTCGTTTCGCCAAACGCGCTGACGAACCCGTCCGATTCGCCGAACGAACGATTGTGAAAACCGTTGGAAGCGCCCCATGAAGTGCCGTTAAACGGAGAAACCTGAGCGGAAGAACCGTCGAACATTCCGATGTGCGAGACCATCGACATGTCGAGAGGGGAATCGTCCATAAGTCGGGGAGGCGTGTCTACGATATTGCTTGACGCGAGCGTGAAGAATTCGCCTTCGCGAGAGTTGTAGCCCAGTTCAAGCATGAAGGAACGAGGCGGATTCTCGACGGGAACGAACCAGCATCGAACAGGAAGTCTTACGGGCACGTCGGCAATATGCTCTCGGCGTACGGACGCGATCTGCGGTTCCTTGTCGACGCGATAGACGCGCAGAATCGGCTCGGCGGTATGCCAGAGCCGTCCCATTGCGGAACGAACGCGACTTGTATTGTTCTCCGAGATGTTCCATTGCGCCACAAGCCAGTAAGAGTTGCAGACGTTCAAACGCAGGCAATCGATCGTTTCGTTTGACAGCGCAGGACGCCGAGCGGGACGAACCGGTTTTTTAGCGGGGGCAGGGCGTTCTTCGGTTTTCG
>CACYBR010000428.1 GCA_902772705.1 uncultured Planctomycetota bacterium | reverse complement strand
TTTTTTGTCATGCGCGTCGTCTGACCGGTGCGGAAACTCTAAAAAACCTTACAATCAGGCTTGGAAATGAATCATGAGAAAGCGAACCGGTCGCTCGTTGTCGCGCTTTGGCAAAGGAGCGAACCGGTCGCGCGCCGACCTGATTTCGGGAATTTGAACGATGATGCAGCTGCGAATCAAAACGTTTGACGAACTGACGACGCGAGAGCTTTATGAGCTTCTGCGATTAAGAGCGGAAATCTTCGTCGTCGAACAGAATTGCGTCTATCAGGATCTGGATTACATAGATTACGACAGCGTTCACGTTTTCTTTGAGGAAGGCGGAAAGGTTTGCGCGTGCCTTCGCGTTTATCAGAAGGAGTCGGAGCCCGGCGTCTGGAAGCTCGGGCGCGTCGTGACGAGAGAACATCGTCGTGGACTCGGCTCGGCGATCATGACCGAGGGACTGCGCGTTGTCCGAGAGAAGGAACCGCGCGCGACGGTTCGCATCGAATCGCAGTGTCAGGCGCAGGGATTCTACGAGAAATTTGGCTTTCACACATGCTCCGAACCTTTTATAATGGACGAACTACCGCATGTCAAAATGGAGCTGACGTTGTCTTAAAACGTCCGGAAACAGAGGAGTATTATCCATGCGACAGTATGTTGTCGACGCTTTTGCCGACGAGGTTCCCTTATGATATTCCTGACGCGATATAACTCTCCTGTTGGCAGAATCGTCATGGCGAGCGATGGGAACAACCTGATTGGCCTGTGGTTTGACGGCCAGAAGTATTTTCTGGAAACGATCAAAGGAGAGGAGACGATCGAAAAGGAACCCCCCGTCCTTCAGGAGACCAGAGAATGGCTCGACGTTTACTTTTCGGGAAAAGCTCCCGGGTTTACCCCGAGGCTGACGGTCGGAGGTTCGGCGTTCCAACGAGCGGTCTGCGAGGCTATGCAGAATATCCCCTACGGGGAGACGACGACGTACGGGGCCATAGCGCGCGCGGTCGCGGACCAAACGAGGTCGGGACGCGCGTCGGCGCAGGCGGTAGGCGGCGCGGTCGGGCGCAATCCGATCTCGCTCGTCATTCCGTGTCATCGCGTCGTCGGTTCAGACGGGAGTCTCACGGGCTACGCGGGCGGGCTTGACAGGAAGCGCCGGCTGCTGGCGCGCGAGGGAGTCGCGGTAGACGCGAGCCGTCTCTGCCAGTCGAAAAATCACGTGGGTCCGGCGGAGTAATCGCCGCGTTCCTCGAAAGAATCATATTTGTGGGAAGTTGAAAAGAATCAGGCGGTAAAAAGTGTGTCGTTTGGAGATCTATACGGTCGTCATGTTCGTGCTGACGACGCTTTCGGCGTGTCTGCCGTCGCGACTTTCGTTCGTTCGGCAGGATATCATGTTCTTCGTGTTTCTCTTCACGCTGCTGGAGTGGGAACGCCGTCTTTTTTTCAGCCGATCCGCCGAACCTGACGGGAACGAGCCCAAACGCAGCGTCGTCCGCCGTCTCGACATTGGCGTTTTTATCCTGCTGCTTTTGACGCTCCTCATTCCTGCGCCGACGATTACGCTCGCGTTCGCGTTTCTTGGGATTATCGAGGGGCTCTTTCACCTGTTTTGGGCAGTCGCCGTCCGTTTCAAGCGGTATGTTCCCGGGCTGGCGTCGTCGCTTCTTGCGCTTATCGCGGGCGCGCGCGCTCTGACCGTTTTTTGGAGCGTTGAGATTCCTGAACGGGGCTTGTTCGTCGCGACCAACGCGATTATGGCGTGCGGGTTGTTCTTCGTGATGGAGAGCGGCGCGAATCGCGCGCTGGCGCGCTGTTTTGGCAGAACGCGCGAGCTCCCGAGACTGGCGCTCAAGAAAGGACGTTTGCTGATCGAACATAATCTGGAGACGCTGACCCTCGTTATGTTCGGTTTGTCCGCAGGCCTGTCAGTCTTTCTGGGAATGCCGACGTATTTTCAGAAGGCGGCGCTCGTTTATATGCTCCTCTACACGCTTCACGAATGGGAAGAACGCCGACTCTCCGGCGGCTTCATTCAGACGTACGCGCGGCTTAAGGGCGTCGATTTTCCCGATTCGCGCATGAACGCGCTTTACGTTCCCGGCGCCGCGACGATCGTTCTCATGACGGTCGTTCCTCTGGCGACCGGCAGTCCAGCGCTGACGCTGGTTCCGATTTATTTCGGACTGCTGGAAGCGGCGACGTGTCTTGGCGCCGCGCTGACTCTCAGGAAGCTCTATTTGCCCGGCCTCGTTACGGGGCTCGCGCTTGCGGTTGCGAGCGTCTGGAATCTGACGATTTATGCGCGGCTTGGGCTTGCAACGGGACCGGAGTATTTCCTTGGAGGCTTCTGGCTGCTCGTCGTTCTGGGGGCGACGTTCTTTTTTCGTCAGACGTGGAGAGAAATGTTTCCAGACCTTTGACGAAAGGCGTAAAATCGCGACAATAAAGGTGGCGCGCCGGCGCTGTAACGACGGTAAAACACGATTGAGAAAGGCTAGCCATGCAGGAATTTGACATAAAAGAAGCGAATCTGAATTATCATAAGCTCCTTGCGAGCAACTGGGCCGCGCTTACGATGAAGGGGGAGAACGGCGTCGTGAACGCGATGACGATTTCATGGGGACAGTACGGCAGTCTCTGGATGAACGGTCATGAAAACAACCTGCCGGTCGCGACCGTCTACGTCCGACCGCAGCGATTCAGCCGCCCGCTCATGGATTCCGCCGGAACCTTTTCGATTTCTTTTGTAAAACCCGAATACAAAAAGGCGCTCGCCTTCCTCGGCGCCAAAAGCGGCCACGACGTCAAGGACAAGATCGGAGAGAGCGGACTCACGACCCTCGAATATGAGGGAACCCCGTACATTGCGGAGTCCTCCGTCGTGCTCGTGTGCCGCAAGCTGTATCAGGCGCCGCTTCAGAAGGACGGCTTTGTCGACCGGCAGATCGACGAAGCGAGCTACCCCGGGGGCGACTATCATATCGAATACGTCGGTCAGATCGTCGCCGCGTT
>CACYBR010000427.1 GCA_902772705.1 uncultured Planctomycetota bacterium | reverse complement strand
GAGCGTATGGTTCGTCGTCAGGAAAAGACGCGCGACGTCCTCGCAAGGGCGCGCGAACTTCACGCGGCGCTCGCAGACGCGCCGACTGAGCGCGACGATCGTAAGACGAAGAGCGAGCGCGGCGGCGCTGGCGGCGCGCGTTACGTTTGGGTGACGGACGAGCCCGTTGAACTGTCGTTGACGCGTGAATCTGTGGAATACCGCGAGCCGCAGTTTCCAGACAATCGCGACTGGTCGCGTCTTCGCGAGGAATACCGCGCCGCGTGTCGATATCTTCGTCGTGAACGCTATCGCTCGAACGAGACGCTTTCGAGCGTAGGTAGCAAGATAGCCGCGGCGGTCAAGAAGCGCGACGCGTTCAAGGCCGCAAGGCGAACGTTCTCGGCGGGCAATCTTCGGCTGGTAGTGAGCATCGCGAAGCGATATCGGAACCGCGGTCTGAGCTTTCTCGACCTGATTCAGGAGGGTAACGCCGGGCTCATGCACGCGGTCGACAAGTTCGAATATCGTCGCGGATTCAAATTCTCGACGTATGCGACATGGTGGATTCGTCAGGCGATATCGAAGGCTCTTTCCGATCAATGCCGGACCATTCGCGTTCCGAATCATCTTCTTGAAACGATTAAGACGGTTCGTCGCACGACCTACGAGCTTGCGCGTGACGAGCAACGCTCGCCGACAGCGCAGGAGATCGCGGGCGCTTCGGGACTTTCAGCGTCGGAGGTTCGCTTTGCACAGCAGGCGGCGCGCACGCCGCTTTCTCTCGATCGACCGGTCGAAGGGTGCGACGAGGCGTTTTTTGGCGATTTTGTCGAGGATACGCACGGGAACGATCCGCTCGACGAGATCAATCGTTCCGCGTTGCGCGAACGGCTTGAAGAAGCGTTGCAGGCGCTTTCGTTCCGCGAGCGCGAGATCGTTCGTCTTCGCTTTGGACTCGCGGACGGCTACGCCTATACGCTTGAGGAAGTCGGTCAGATTTTCCGCGTTACGCGCGAACGCGTCCGTCAAATAGAAGCGAAGGCGGTTCGTAAGCTCCAGCATCCGGTTCGAGCGCGTTCTTTGAGCGGTTTTCTCGAAGGAAGCGATCGCATGGAACTCTCGCCGCGTTTGACGACGTCGCGCGAATCGCGAGCGGAGAAGAAATCGGTCGCGGCGACAGTCGCTCCTCTTGCGCCCCTTTCCAGCGCCAATATGCTTGGCGCGGCGTCCTTCACGCGTTGACGCGTCAGCGCGAGAATAGAACTTAACGCCCTGTCGACGGCGGCTTCTCTCGTTATGGAAGGCTTCCGTACGGCGGGGCGTTTCTTTTTTGTTTTTTCACGAGTCGGCATGGCGCGGGACGTCCCTTTTCGTGATAATATGCTATAATGCGTTAGGCGCGCGCTGTCGTATCGCGCGCTTTGACAAAACAGGAGAGTCCAGCCGTGGCAAATAAACGTGAAATTCGGGTCGGCGCCACCGAGACAAAACTGCAGATGACGTCGATGATTGACGTTGTTTTTCTGCTCCTGGCGTTCTTTGTCGTAACGTATAAGACGCCCGAGATTGAAGGGGATTTCAATATCCGTATGCCGGTTGACGCGCAGTCGACGTCGCAGCCCAGTCTTGACGATCTGTCGCCGGTGACGATCAAGCTCAGCGCCGACGCGAACGGCAATCTTTCAGGAATTCGCTTTGGCGAACAGAAGGTCGCCGATATGAAGGCGTTGCGCGCCGCTGTCTATCAATATGTGAATCAGAATTCGACGACGTTTCAGGACGCGTACAACGGGTTGGGAACGCCCGAATTTCGCGACGATCTGGAGATAGAACTCGACTGCGATCGTCAGTTGCATTATCGTTACGCGATGGAAGCGATCACCGCCGTGACGGGTTACCTCAATTCCAACGATCAGATTGTCAAAATGGTGGAAAAGGTCAAGTTCGCGCCGCCTCGTGGTTGAGTTGAAATCGCGTCGGTTTCGATGGGGCGTTCCTGGAGTTAGTCATGAGCGTAAAGAAGTTTGGACCCTTTATTTTAGATCGTATGATAGGACGTGGCGGCATGGGCGCGGTCTATCGCGCTCGTGATGAAAACACAGGTCAGATCGTCGCGGTCAAGGCGCTGCTGTTGCCGCTTGAGCGAGAACGCGAGCGGTTTGAGGCGGAGATTTCGACGCTCCGACTCCTTCGCCACGAGAATATCGTCAAACTCTATGGCTTTGGTCAGGAGGACGGGATCCTTTATTACGCGATGGAATTTGTCGACGGGCCGAGCCTTGCGACGCTCCTTCGCCGAGGACGCCGCTTTACCTGGGAAGAGACCCTCTATATTGGCGCGCGCATCTGCAACGCTCTCAAACACGCGCATGACCGCGGCGTGATTCACCGCGACATTAAGCCCGCGAATATTCTTCTTATGAGCGACGGCGTCGTCAAAGTCTCCGATTACGGCATCGCGCAGTATTTTGGCAACTCGCGGTTGACAAACGCGAATCAGGTCGTCGGCACGATCGAATTCATGGCGCCGGAGCAGGCGCAGGCGGGCGCCGTTACGCCCAAAACGGACGTCTATTCTTTGGGCGCGCTCATGTACGCGCTCCTCACGGGCCGCCCTCCGTACGTCGCCAAGACGCTTCCTGAACTGCTGCAGAAATTCCGCGAAGGCTTTCCCGGATCGGTGCGTTCGCTTCGTCCTGAGATTCCCAAGGTTGTCGACGACGTTGTTCTCGATCTGCTTCAACTCCAGCCGGAGAAACGTCCGGGAGACGCACGCCTCATTGGCCGCCGCCTTGAGGCGCTCCTGTACACCTCGCCGACCTGTAAGAATGGGAACCCGTTTTTGAACAGTCGCTTCTCGACCTACGGATCAAACCGCGCTGAAGATCAAAAATCGGAGGTTCCGAGTTCTCGCGTCGATCTGGAAAACGACAGCACGACGATGTGCAAGGACGACGGAAACGAATTCAAGCTTGACGAAGAAGCGCCCCCCGTTCGGGACTTTCCCTATCGTCCGATCGTAAACGAGGTCGACGATAATTTCGACTTTGAATCTCCGTTCGATAAAACGACCGAACGCGCGACAAAAGACAGCGCGTCTTCAGAAGAGCGAGGTCAGCGTCCAGAAGAGCGACGCGACGATTTTTTCGTTGGCGACGGAAAGGATCCGGAGGACGCGGGCCTGAGCGAAAGCGAAACGTCCACCGGCGAACGGCAGGTTGTCGGGAAGGAAGCAGAACAGGCTTCCTCGTGCGCCGAGTTGAATTCAAAAGAGTCGACGGAGATAGAGCGCGCTGAAAGCGTTGAAATTTCAGACGCCGCGACAATGGAGCAGTCGACCGGCGTTCCCTCGGCGGAAACGGACGATTTCGTCGTTCGTCCAACGGTGGAAGCAGGTCTTTCGCCTCCAGACGGGCGCGAGACGGCGAAATCGACGGAATTTGACGTTTCCTATAACGCAGGGTCTGCCGGCGGCGCGATCGAAACGGACGCAGAGATCACGGAGACCGCTTCTTCTGATTCAATGGGCCTGCTCAGCGCGAAGTCTTCCGCGCTCAATTCTGAAACGCCGACGCTTGCGGCCAGCGCGCCGTCGGACGTCGCGCGCCCCAAAT
>CACYBR010000426.1 GCA_902772705.1 uncultured Planctomycetota bacterium | reverse complement strand
CACCCAATGAGAACGAAAACGACAACAGCGACACGTCCAATGAAGACGAGATTCTTCTGTCGCGCCTGACCTTGAATTCGTTTCGGCAGGACATATTCGTCCCATATATCCATGGTAAAGATCGTCGAAGCCGCGTTAAGCATCGCGGCGACAGAGCTGATAATCGCGCCCAAAAGAGCCGCAAGCATAAAGCCCTTGAAGCCGCCCTTCGGAACAACCTTGCTCATGAGGAGCGGAAAAGCGGAGTCAGTGTCATATCCGCTAACCGTAACATTCTTTTTACCGAAGACCACGCCTTCAGGAGCGGCCTTTTGGACCTCCATAAGAGCGAGGAGATATTCGTCCTCCTCCTCCATTCCATCCTCGTGCACTCTGTCAAGAATTTCTTCAACGTCAAGTTCAAGAATCTTGGCGTCATATTCGAGCATATCGCGCGCAGCCTCGGCATTATAATCCACGAAACTACGGTTATACAGGAAGAGAGGTTCTGAAGCGTCAGGATTATCCTTCAGAGCTTCGAAACGTTCAAGCTCCGGGAGAGATTCGTTCTGAGCTTTCGAATGCATCTCGTCGTAGAAAAGATTGAACGCGATCATGCCGGGGAAAATGACGATGAACGGGATCAAGAGCTTCATAAAGGCGGCAAAAACCAGCCCTTTCTGACCTTCGCCGAGACTCTTGGAACCAAGCGTACGCTGGATGATGTACTGATTAAGTCCCCAGTAGTACAGGTTCGGAATCCAAATACCGACAATAAGAGCGGTTACCGGAAGAATGAGGTCCCACGAAGGGAGATTCATTCTCAGCTTCGACTCGTTCAGAATGGCGAAACGATCCCAAGCGCCTGCCGAGAGACTTTGCGCGAGCTCTGCATGCTCCGGCGTGCCAGCTTGATAAATGCCGGCGGCAAGAACATTAGGATCGGCGGATCCAAGCGTTCTGATCGAGAAATACAGAACAACGCAACCAGCGACAATCAGCGCGGAACCCTGAAGAAGGTCCGCCCATGCGCACGCCTTAAGACCGCCCGCAAAAATGTACAACGCCGCGAAGATTCCGATCAGCCAGCAAAAGAGATTAAGATCAAGTTGCAGAGACCCGACTGCCACCCCGTCAAAGAAGACTGCGTAAGCTTTCGCTCCTGCGAAGGTCACTACGGTAATATTAACCGCGACGAGCATGATCATCATGAAGATGGACATGACGGTCCGCGCGCCTCGATTGTACCGCGTTTCAAGATATTGCGGAATCGTGTAGATTCCTGACTTGAGAAAACGCGGAAGGAAAAAGAACGCGACAATGACAAGGGAAATTGCAGCAATCCACTCGTAACTTGCAATCGCGAGACCGACATAATCGGCGCCCTGACCGGACATTCCGACAAACTGTTCTGCGGAAATATTCGCAGCAATGAGGGAGAAACCAATCAGCCACCATTTGAGCCCGCGACCGGCAAGGAAGTAGGATTCGCTGTCATGACCCGAGTTACGACTCACGCCAAACGCAACAAAAATGACCGCAGCGAGGAAAAGGATGAATACGACAAAGTCGCTCCACCCGCCCAAATTGGACGTCAGCGTCGCCTTAGTCGCTTCCGCCGTAGCGTCCGCCGCAGCAAAAAGGAAATTGGACATAATATGTAAACCTGTTGTTTCTGTTAGTTCCGTATGATGGAACGCCGAATCAGAAGGACGCGCGCGATTCGACGTTCATGCCAAAACTACGTAGATTATTTGCTCAAATGGAGGAAACAGCCGCGCTTATTGCCAACAAGGATATCCGGAACCTTATCCCCGTTAATATCTTGCGCGACAACCTGAGTGCCAACGCCAGAAGCGTCGTCGATAAAGTGATGAACGAAGGAAACGGAGCCGTTTTCGCCGCGTTTGGTCTCCCACCACATCAGGTATGCGGGAGCGTTGGCGTCAACGTCGCCCTTCGAACCATGGGCCCACCATCGTTTGCCGGTCACAACGTCGACAACGCCGTCGCCGTTGCAGTCGGCCAGAGCCATGGAGTGAAGTTGGCTAACCTTCGGAGAAAAGTCGTCTGACGGTTCCGTCGGAATCATCCAGACAGGTTCGAAATCGATCGTCCCATCAGTGGAAGGCTTCTGAATCCAACAAACCAGTCCGTAAAGGTGGCAATGCCAGGCCGTGAAGACGTCGTTGAGTCCATCGCCGTTAAAGTCGGCGACAAGCATGTTGGAAGCGGCGTCCGCAAACTTGAATTCGTGGAACTTCCAGGGCACGTCTTTAACGTTCTCGGGCTGTTCCCACCATCCGTCCATCTCCAACAGATCAGGTCGACCGTCGCCATTGATATCGCCGCAACCATTGCCATGGAAATAACGCTGGTATTTCGGATCTTCTCCAGAGATCGCGACAAATTCCCACGGCTCGTCCGCTTTAGGATTCGCGTAACCGTACCAGTTGTCGCGGTTAAAAAGAAGTTCGTTTGCGCCGTCGCCATCAATATCGGCCCACGCCTGAGATTCGTTGCCAAGTTGGATCGTAGATTCATGCTGAGGCCAAAGTCCGTCTTTACCCTTTGGATTTTCATACCATGAACCGTCCGTTCCGGGGTGCGGACAAATAATGATATCGGTCCAACCGTCGCCGTTAATATCGTCGGTAAAATTCACAAACGAATTGCTATAACCTTCGGGATCGTAGTTGTCGTCCGCTTCCATGAACTTATGTTCATTCTTGAAATCAGGTCCCTCGTACCAGATGTGACCGGAAACGACGTCCATAACGCCGTCTTTGTTAAAGTCGCCAAAAGCGGCGCCTTCACTGCGAAACTTCGTCGAAATGACAATCTTCTGCCATTCGGGATCTTTCTTCTGATTCGCGTCGGCAGCAAGCGTCATGGAAACGGCGCTAAACGTCAACACGGCAACACTCAATCGTAAAATCGCCTTGTACATTCATAGACTCCATGTTGGCAAAAACGAAAATCCTGCTCGAATACGGCAGGCGACGCGTCTCTTTCGGGCGGTTAAAGGCCCGTCGGAAAGGAAAGCGCGCGCCCACGTAATTAAACCAAAGGCGACTCGTAGTTTCAAGAGTTAAGAAGAAAAAGATTTAAAATATCGGAGGCGACGACAGACGAGAAATCCTTTATACGGAAAAAGACGTCGTGGACGAAAGAAAGAGACGTCAGCGAATGACGCCGGTTGCGCCCTGCTCCCTGGCAAGCGCCTCTACCCGTTCGTTGACAATTCTGCGAACGTCCTGACACGCTGGATTGTCTGCAACGGCAGGATCCGCTTCGTTAAGCGCGGCAAGCGCGCCTGCATAGTCCCCCTGTAACAGAGAAGCCTCAGCCAGCTTAGCGCGATACGCAGGTTCATTCGGCTCGTATCGAACTGCCACCCCATAAGCGGTTTCCGCGTCGGTATAGAGTCCCAGTCCGACATACGCTTCCCCTTTGCCAGCGAAGATTTTCGCCGGCTCATGATTCGTTGGATAAAGACGCTCAAGGCACTGCCACGTCGCCAAACTGGAGTCATAATCCTCCAATTCGTTTTGCAAAGAAGCAATCTGGAGAAGCAGCTCGCGGTCGTCGACAGAAAAATGCGCCGCTCGCTGAAAATCCAACAACGCTTCTTCTCTGTTGCCCAGTCGCCGGTTAACCTTTCCGCGAAGTTCCCACCCTACTACGCTCTTCGGCGAAAGATCAACGACCTTATTGGCCCATCGAAACGCTTCCTCAGGTTCCTCAAGCTCAAGAGATTTTTCCCCAAGGGAGCGATACAACGACGTCTCGGCGTCAATCGCCCCATGCTTGCCGGCCGCGCCACGCAACACCTCCATCGCCTTGTTACGCTTGCCCCGGCGCCACAGCGTTTCCCCGTAATATCGATTCGTTTCTACATCGGAATCATTGAGTTTGAGCGCTTCCTGAAACTTTTCTTCCGCGAGCTCAAGATCGCCTCTTTCATAGGCGACGATCCCTTCGCGACGAATCGGCAGACTTTGAGAAGCCCTGCTCGTCATTCGGTAGAATGGAACGTTTCGACAACCAACAAGCATAGCGGTCGCTACAAGAAAGAGCAGCGCCGTACGCCAAAACGCGATCGACAATCCTTTTTCGACACGACTGGTCATGTTGGTTAATTCGTCCCGAGTTGATAGATCCGTCCAAACTTTGAGGGAAACCCAGACTAATCATAGAGTTTTTACGTCGTCAGCAATAGAGCAAAAATCAAGAAAACTTGTGAATTCAGAAAACGTTGCACGCACGTCAGGCAGATTTCTTTTCCTTGCCCAACAATATTTTGATCCCACGCAAAATCAGGAGCAGGCAACCGAGCATGAAAAAACCAATCCCGCCAATAATCAGGAGAAACACAGGATCGTTGAACCACGGCGCCGCCGCTTCGTTGATTGAATCATGAAACACGGAATAAACAACTGCCGCAAGCGCGAGAAATGGTCCATAGGGAATCTGGGACGTTCTTTCAAACAACCTGCGGAGAACGCCAAAGACAAGACCGAAAAAGGGCGCCGCAAAGAAAACGACTATCACGCCTTGCCAACCGACAAACGCGCCGATAACGCCCGAAAAAATCACGTCTCCAAAGCCCATCGCTTCGACGCCAAGGGACGCGCCCCCGATAACTCGGACCGCCCAGATCATAACCATCCCGACGAACAGTCCAAGGAAGGAACAGGTCAGGAAATCCACCGGACTCGTTCCCCGCGCGACTTTTGACGAATAAGGCCAGAGTTTTGTCGCCGCAAAGTACAGCGCGACGAGTCCAATTATCCAAAGAACGGAAACAATTGGCGTTAACTTGGAACGTCGTAACCGACGAAAGAAGACTGCAAACGCTTTTCTCAGGCCAAATCGCAAATAAAACCGGCGATCCAGAAGCGCAAACGACCACAACGTCCAGATTAGCGCCCACACTCCGAAAATTGCCAAATCAACCGACGACGACGAAACGTCGCCTCCTCTTGCCAACTGCGCGTTAAACCAGTCGCCGACAGAATATGTCGAAGCCTCTGCGCTCAGATCAAGGGGGAATGCCGTTGGAGTAAGAATCAAGGCGCACGGAAGCGTTGCGGCGAAGAGTAAACCAAGAATCGCTCCTGGTATCGTGAAGGAATCGGGAATGACGAAGTCGTCAAGGTCGACGAAGGCGGCGCAGAGGAGGATCCAATAAAAGACAAACTCAACCAACCACGACTGACAAACTTGAAGCGTAGCAGGAAAACCTCCGCACAGAGCCTGAAAACGCCATGTTGCAAGAAGAGCAAAGAGTATCTCTGTGAGAAATGGACGGAGCCAAAAAACGTTCGCTTCCCAACCAGGAATCGTAGAATACGATTTATCGCCGGTTCGTGAAGCAATCCTCGCTAGCGCCAGCCATCCCACGATCGGAACGAAGGAGAGTCGCGGGCGTGGCGTCGTGACGGCAAATTCGCGAGGAAAACGCCGCCACGGCGAACGATAACGAGGAGTCCAACCGAAAACGTCGACGCAGTAATTTGCAAACGCCGCCGCGCAGGCTCCCAGACAAAAAACCAAAAGGAGCGACGCGCAGTTCTGCTCAGAAGCAAAAAGAAGCGTTTTCATAGACGTTTCCAGTCGTATATCACGGTCATCGAATCACTTGAGGGAAAGCGTCGCAACGATCGAAACGTGATCGCTCGCGTAACGACCGTTGGAATGCTTAACGGGATTGATCTTGAATTTCTCGACGTTAACTTTGTCGTTAACGAAGATGAAATCGATTATCGAGCCCTTGTCGGCAGGAACCTGCCCCCAGTTATGGAAGGTGTAAGGTTGCGCGATATCATGTTCTTTCGCGGCAAAGTTAGTGTCAATCAGCCCGGGAATATCGTCCGTTCCTTCGGTGATTGTCTTATAAGCTTCTGACGTCTTGGTGACGTTGAAATCGCCGGAAACGAAGAACGGAAGTTCGCCGTGATTCGTAAGTTCCCAGGAACGTTCCAGAATGAGTTGCGCGCCCTTTTTACGAGCAATCGTGCCCTTATGATCGAGATGCGTATTGCAATACACGAACTCCTTGCCTGACTTCTTGCAACGGAACTTGGCCCATGTCACCGTGCGGTTACACGCGGCGTCCCAACCAAGACCGGGTTTTTCCGGATTCTGGCTGAGCCAAAACGTGCCGGAATCGAGAACGTCGAGCGCGTCTTCCTTATAGAAGATCGCCATGAATTCGCCGGCCTTTTGACCGTCGTCACGACCAATGCCAATCCATTTATAACCTTTGAGAGCGCCGTCGAGGTACTCCATTTGAGTCCAAAGAGCTTCCTGAACGCCAAGAAGAAGCGGATCGCTCTCCTTAACAACGTCGACAAGCGTCTCCTTGCGCTTTTCCCAGTAGTTGTCGCCGTCTACCTTAGTCGCAAGACGAATGTTGAAGGACATGACGTTGAACTGATCGGCCGCAGGTTCGTCAGCTTTCACAGAAACGGCGTTGAAAGAAGCGACAACCCCCAACGCGAACGCAAGTAGAATCGAGTAATTGAAAAACTTCATGATGACCTTTCGCTAAATAAAAGACGCTCTGGGACGTCCTTTCGTACACGAAAGAACGTCTGGAGCGAAGGGGATAATTAAAGCGTCTACCAAATCACTTTGCGGCGCGAATCTTATCGAGGATCGGACGAATCGCGGCTTCAAGCGCATCCGCCTGACGATACATGCCCAGATCGTTTGGATGCGAGCCGTCGACCGTTCCGTCGTTGTCCAGATCTTCACCAAGAAGATTCTCGCCGGAAAGGTAGTACAGATCGTCGTAGTCCTTCTGAAGTTCTTCGAACGCACGCTTGGCAGCCGCGTGATTGTTGACGCCCGTCTCGTGCCGTTCAGGAAGAATCCATTCGTTGGAGAACCAGCGATCTTCAACGATGAGAATGGGAACGTTCGGACGAACTTCCCGAAGTCTCTTAACAAACGGAACCATGCGTTCGTCGATCCACTGAGAGGTCATGTTCGGACCAGCGTCGAGAACATATATTTCGGCGTCAATCTCAACCAGAAGGTCGGCGATTGACATTTCCATACGAGCGCTGCCAGAAAAACCAAGATTAACCACAGGGATATCGAGGCGGCGTCCTAACATCGCCGTGTAGGCGTTGCCGGGTCGAGAAGCGCATCCGCCGTGGGCAATCGACGTGCCATAGTACACGATCGGCTTGTCTTTGCGAGGAGACAGAGGCGTAAATTCACAACCCTCGGGAACGCCAATGGAAAGAGCGTCAATACCGTTGTAAAGCGGCAGATACGCCATGTATTCGCGTTCCTTCTTTTCCATGCCGGAAATCCAGTTTTTTTCTTCGGTCTTTTTTGTCGGCTGAGTAACGGCTACCCAGCGCCAGGTCTTCGTCTCTTCGTCGAAGGAATAAAGATCGAGACCGGAAACTCCCGTAGCTGGCATGTGCGACATTGCGACGCTTGCGTTCAAGAGCGTGTAGCGTACCTTGAGCTGATCGGTATTGGCGCGGAAGCGAATAACTTCGCCCGCTGAATGTTGCGACAAGTTCCAGACTGCGTCGGTGACTTTACCCTTAGCGCGCGCGGGAAAACGCGCAAAATAGCGGTCGACGTCTTCAAAGGCTTTGTTTTCGACGGGCCATTTCGTGGCGTCGTACCAGGCAAATCCGTTTTCGACGGTCGGTTCAACTTCAACGGGCTCCTGAGCGTGCAAAGACGCGCCAAGAGCGACGACGGCGAACGCAGCGAACAGAATCGCCGACTGATAATAAAATCGTTTCATCGTTTTCACCAGGGGTTTAATTACATTCTTTCAACGGTTTGGATACCCAGAAGCTTGAGTCCCAAAGCGATCGTACGAGCCGTCAGATCACAAAGGAAAAGACGATTGGCGCGAACGTTTTCGTCGGACGCCCTCAGGACGGGGCATTTCTCGAAGAACGAGGAATATTTATTGGCGAGTTCATACAGATAGGCCGTGAGGAAGTTCGGACGATAATCGCGGACGACGCTCTCCAGCGCGGCCTGAAAACCCACAAGTTCGAATGCAAGCGCGCGTTCTTCCGGCATTTCAAGGGTCAAAGTACGCGTTCCATCTGCGTATTCCTTTCGAAGAGTCGCAACGTCGACCGCGCCTTTGGCAAAGATGGAACGCACACGAGCGTACGCGTACTGCATATACGTCGCAGTATTGCCGTTCATCGCGAGCATCTTGTCAAAGCTGAAAACGTAGTCGCTATCGCGATTCTGCGAGAGGTCGGCATAAACAAGCGCGCCAATACCGACACGGCGTGCAGTCTCGCGCATTTCCTCCTCGGAAAAGCGTTCCTCTGCCGGTCGGTCGGAATTATTCCCCTCAACGATAGCGTATGCGCGCGCCTCGGCTTCGTCAAGTAAACCCTTGAGTTCAACCGCGTCGCCAGCGCGAGTCTTAAAGGGTTTGCCGTCGTCGCCCAGAACCGTGCCAAACTTGATGTGGTAAAGCTCGACGTTCCCCATGCCAAGGAATTTCGCCGCTTCGAAAAGCTGCTCAAAGTGATGCGACTGGCGGAAGTCGACTACGTAAAGAATCGCGTCCGGATGGTACGTATCACGACGATATTCGAGCGTCGCCAGATCCGTTGTCGCATACAAATAAGCCCCGTCGCTCTTCTGAATCAGCATCGGCGCGTCCTGATCGGGGAAAAAGACGCCGACAGCGCCTTCCGTTTCTCGCGCAATCCCCTCGTCCTTGAGACGCTCAACGAGCGGACCAAGGCGATCGTTGTAAAAACTCTCGCCGAGAGCGACGTCAAACTTCACGTCCAGACGCTCGTAAATATGGTCAACCTCCTCCTGACACAGTGGAATAATCTCATTCCAAAGCGCGCGATTTTGCTCGTCGCCATGATGCAGCTTCGACGTTTCAGTAAGAACGTCATGACCGATCGTTTCACGACCTTCAGCCAGTCTGACGAGTTCAGGATTGTTCTCAACCGCGTCAATCTTACTCTTCGCGCCTTCGAATTTTTCCCTGACGGAATCAAGAGCTTTGGCAAGGCGATCGAGTTCTTTATTTGCCTTCTTGAGAACGTCTTTCGGAGCGCCTTGTTCTTTCGCGTCGATACAAACCTTTTTTTGAGCGTTCAAAGCGTTCTGAGCAAATTCGACGTCTTTCGTGAGTTTATCAACGTCATTCTTCGCGGCAAAATAGTCGACCAACTGCCGCGTCAGACGATAGAGGCGCGCGAGTTCTTCGACGGGCGATTCCTCGTAAGCCTTACGATCGAGGAAGTTGCGATAGCCATAGAAGATCATCCCGAACTGGGTTCCCCAGTCGCCGAGATGGTTGTCAGAAACAACGTCGTTGCCGAGAAATCGGAGAATCCGAGAAAGAGAGTTGCCAATCATCGTGGATCGGATATGCCCAACGTGCAATGGTTTCGCAACGTTCGGCGCAGAATAATCCAGAACAATCTTGCGAGGATTGGCGACCTTTTCAACTCCCAGTCGTTCGTCGCACGCTTCCGCCTGAACAAGCTCGGCAAGCCGCGTGGTCTTAACGCGAAGGTTGATAAACCCGGGACCGGCAATATCTGGCGTCTCCAGAAGATCTTCATACTCGAAATTGGCGACAACGTCCGCCGCGACGTCTCGCGGCGCTTTTCCGAGCTTCTTTCCAAGAGGCATCGCGAAGTTTGCCTGAAAATCGCCAAATTTAGGATCCTGACTCGGACGAATCAAACCGAGATACGGTTCGGGCTCGACGCCAATCGCGGCAAGAGCCTTCGCGAAACGATCCGCAATAATTTTAATCACGTTCATAACGAAGCCTCTCCCTAATCATTCCTCTGGCTTGATCTTAGCGTCAGAATCAACGCTCTCGTTTTCTTTCGTTCCCACAGGTTTGTCAAGGTCGTTATCTTCAATCGCGACTTCTTTCCCCTTGCCCCAAAGATCTTCAAGAGCGTAAAACTCTCGAGTTTCGGGCTCAAAGAGATGAACGACGACGTCGCCATAGTCGAGAAGAACCCAACGACTTTCCTGATAACCCGAAACGCTCCGTCGCGTGTCGCCTAGTTTCTTTTCGAAGAGATCGTCTATGTCGTCGCTAATGGAATGGAGCTGCCGGCGACTCTGGCCGGAAGCGATCACGAAGAAGTCAAAAGCCTGAGTAATTTCACGCAGATCAAGAATCTTAACGTCTTCCCCCTTATCGTCGATAATCATACGCGCGGCCATGCGCGCGCGTTCGAGGGACGACGGCAGTTTTTTCCCCTGTTGCAAATCAGTCACTGTCTTTATTCCTTACGATAAACGAATCAAATACCAGCAGGAACGCAAGCCGTGTCATTACGCAACGGCAAGGCTGGTCCCGCTTTTCCGCATTCGGAGAGTCTCGGACGCTTCGACAACAGGCGTCATTATATATCGCGAGAAACCGTTTTTCAAGGGCGTGAAAAGCAGCGTAGGAACACAAAACGACGAAGAAACGTGAAACAAAAAAACCGCCGGCTCATCGCCGACGGTTTCTATTTAGCGAGGTTGACGGGAATCGAACCCGCAACCACCGGATCGACAGTCCGGGACTCTAACCAATTGAGCTACAACCCCACCGAGCCAAACTCCCCCACGAAAACCGAACAGGCAACGAGTGAAAGTCGGCAAATACCCAAAAAACGAGGTTGACGGGAATCGAACCCGCAACCACCGGATCGACAGTCCGGGACTCTAACCAATTGAGCTACAACCCCATTGTAAGTCTCGCGTCAGCAATACAACGCACAACCTACGCACGAGATTCTAACAACAATACTATGCTTGCCAAGGGGGGTTTTCCAAAAAAAACATAAAAAAATCCCCCTCCCTTGCCCTGCTTCTCTCGACTTCAGCGCGCAAATACCTTAATCTTCGCGAAGTACACAGCGTGACAGAAAGCATAAGCGCACATAGTCAGAGCATGCGGCAGGAAAGATGGCTGAACTCGAACAGGAAAGAACAGAACAAGCGACGCCCAAGAAACGGCAACAGGAGCGTAAAAAAGGCAATGTTGCACGAAGTCAGGACGTTGTCGCCGCGCTCGGTCTTGTCGTTGCGACGGTCGTCCTGCTCTCTACCTCCCGTTCGGACGCAACGTACGCCATGGAATACATGCGCTCCAGCCTTGCCGGCGGTTTTGAGATTAACTCAAACGAGTTTGCCTTTGCCGCCAAAACATCCACATTAATCCTCACGATCCTTAGAAGACTCGCCGTTCTCTTCTTTCTGCTTTTCTTCGCCGCTGTTTTAGGTAATATTCTTCAAACGGGCTTCATTTTCCTGCCGAAAAAAGCGCTCCCCGATATCACGCGCCTTAGCCCGAACAAGAACCTCAGAAAGCTCTTCTCCAAAACTTCCGCGATGCAAGTTGTCGGAGGAATTGTCAAAATGTTCCTTTTCGTCGCGCTTGTCGCTTCTGTGATCAAACACAACGCGCAGACTTTTGCGAATCTTCCTTTTGGAGGTCCAGTCGAAATCGTCGACTTCTTTACAAAAATCGTTTCGCGCACGGCGTGCCAGTTATGCGCGCTCACCGTCGTACTGGCAATCGTCGATTATGCGTTGAAGCGCTGGAAGTACGAACAAAACCTGCGTATGACGCAACAGGAACTTCGCGACGAAATCAAAGAAGAATCCGGTTCGCCTCAGGCGAAGGGTCGACGCAGAGACGCGCGTCGCACTCTAATGAACAGCGTCGGCGCGATCTCAGGCGCCGCGCCTGCGGCTCCCGTCTCAGCGTTTCGTTCTAACCCCCAGGAACGTCGCTCGGAAAAAAATAAAAAGGCGAGGCAATAATAACCCCGCCCTGGTTCTCAACATAATTCATCAGGGAAGAAACTCAACGCGTTAACGCCCAGAACCGACTTCGACGACAACACTGAAAAACGTTCCTTCCTCTAATCGTGTTTCTATGCGTTCGCCATACCTGACGTCGGTCGCATTGCGGAGAATCTTCCCACTATCACAATCTTTAGTGATCGAAAACCCTCGACTCAGAACGGCCAGAGGACTCATCGCCTCAAGACGACCAACCGTTTCTCGAAACCGCGACTCATGGCGATTATAGACCGCGCTCATTCCTGCAGAAAGTCGGCGATCCATCTGATCAAGCAGATCCGTTTTACGTTGTCCAATGATCCGTCCGGGTTCCTGAAAAATCGCGTGTTTCTCAAGCGAGCCAAGACGTTCGCGAGCGTGCCGACAACGAATTTCGATCTGTCGCCGCATTTTTTCCTCCCACGCTTCAAGATCGCGAAAACATTCGGAGTCCTGAAAAGCGATCTCACCCGCCGCCGCAGTCGGCGTCACCGCCATAACGTCGGCGGCCAGATCGCAGAGCGACGTGTCGATTTCATGCCCTATGCCGGTCACAACGGGAATGCGGGACTCAGCGACCGCGCAGACCGCCGCTTCTTCATTGAATTCCCAGAGATCTTCGACGCTACCGCCGCCCCGTATGAGCGCTATCGCGTCGAGACGAAGCTCCGCTGCGGCGTCATTGAGCAGTCGAAGCGCCGCGGCTATCTCTTCACACGCGCCAGAGCCTTGAACTCTCGTGGGCGCCACGACAACCTCGATCCCTCGTGAAAAATCACCTAGCGTATTGACGAAGTCGCGTAATGCGGCGCCTGTCGGACTCGTTACAACCCCAACGCGCTTAATGAAGAGGGGAAGCGGCTTTTTGCGAGCGGGAGCAAAAAGACCACGCTTACCCAGTTTTTCCTGAAGCTCCTTAAAACGCTTTTGCCACCAGCCAACGCCAATCTGTTCGATCTTGGAGACGATGAGCTGGTATTTTCCCTGAGGTTCATAGACTTCGAGCTTTCCTTCACAAAGAACTTTCATTCCATTTTGGGGAACGAAGGCGTTTCGGCGGAGAGTCGACGCCCACATGACTGACGGAAGCTGAGCCTTTTCGTCTTTAAGCGTGAAATAAGCATGCCCGGAGCGTACAACCGACCAACCGGAAACCTCGCCGACGACATACAGCTTTCCAAAAGAAACATTAAAGAGTTCCTTGATCTGCTTCGTAAGCGCCTCTACAGAGATTGCGTTATGACCAGAACTCTCGGAATCGTCAAACATTCCGTAAAATTTGACGTCCTCTTCCAGATCGTCGTCGAATGGGAAGTCAAAATTCAGCACAAAGGATCCCCCTATAGAGACGTCGCAGGAACAACATAGCCAGCAGAAAGAGCGCCGTCGACAACGCGAACTGTCAGTCGTTCAACGCAGGTCTCAGGTCTGGCGGCGTTGAGGTCGCGAACTTCGAGTTCGAGCAGGCACGCGCCAAATTCGAGGTCTTCTGGAAGCGGCACGGAGACGTTTAAAACAACGTCGCGCAGTTTCGTTTCCGACAGGTTCTTACAGCGCTGCGTCTCAAAGGAGGTCAACGGCGTTCCGTCGGAAGACAAAAGTCGCCAACGACACTCCACGTCGATCGAGAACCCTTCGTCAGTCTCGCGACTCGTGACGTAATCAAGCTCGGCATAGGCGTAAAGCGCTTCGCCGCGTTCGTAGGGTTCGACTCGCTCTTCAAAAAGTCCGTAGCCGGCGGGCTCTTCGACAAGCAACAACTTGCGAATACGCATTTTGCACAGTCCCGAAAGCGTGTCAAGACCGGAACGCAAACGTTCGGCGACAAAGGTTGGATCAATTTCCTCGAGTTGATTCTGCAAGAGCGTTTCCAGACCGCGGCACTCTTTTTCCCAGAAATTGCGAAGAGGATCAGACTCGTCTTGAATCTCTTGGATGGAACGTTCATATTCGCCTATCACGAGATAGAGCAGGCGCAGGCGCGCGTCGCAAATTCGAACGTCGTCTCCGCGGCGTTTATGTTCCTCACGTTCTACCAGCAGCGAACGAATCGCGTTCTTTACCTGTTCAATCCATGCAATCTCCTCCTGCGTAAGGGGCGCGGCAACCTGTTCCGTTTTGCGCGTATTGAGCGTGTCGGGCGCGGCTTCGCTCAAAACGGACGCCTTGTTGTCGAGCGCGACGGCTTTGGAATCGATTGGATCGTCCACGCTAACGCTCTCCATAATCGCGTCGGCAAGATCGGTCGCGATGGAACCTCCCGAAACTGTTGACGTTGCGAAAAGTTTCTGAACGGGTTCTGGCTCAGGCTCCAGAAAATCAGCGTGAGCGATGGCGCCGTCGACAATACTGTCGAGATCTTGTTCCGTGTCGATCTCTCCGTCGTTCGAGAGCGTCTGCGATTCATTTCCGGCAAACTCTTGCTCAGGAAGGGATTCAATCTTTTCGCTGCCAAGCCATGATGAATCGTCCAGCGGGGCGTCGACGCCTCGGTCGACGTTTAGAACAGAAAGTTCGTTGGAGTCGTTTTCAACGCGTGTTTCATTTTCCTCGACCGGCAAAGAAGTCATGGGATATTCGCCGGGTTCGTCGAGACGAGCGTCCGCAAACGAGTCGTTTTCTCCGGCGAAACGTCCCGGTTGTTCTCGCAAGGCCTCGACAGACGCGGAATTCTGCTCAGAATCAAACCAGTCGTACGTCTTCTGAGCGCCCAGAGAATTCCGGAACGACTCGTCAACGTCGCGCTTTCCAGCGTTCGCCATCGGCGAAAGGGCTTCCTGTTCGTTGTAGTAACGCACGTCCAGAGATTCAAGGATTTGGAAAGTTTCCTCGTTCCAGCCAAAGAGAGCTTCAGGGCTCAATTCTACGCCTTGCGCCGGATCAGCCGCGGATTGGCGTCCGGTAAATGAAGTCGAATACACGCCAGTTCCGCGCGTATGAGGAACCGCCGACGCGATCGGACGCGTCTTGCCAAGTCCGCTCATGCGCGTCGAACCAGAGGTCTGGGTAATCCCTGCGGACTCCTGATCGCGGGGAGCGATCGGAGAAAGGCTCGCCGCTCCGCGCCTTTCAAGATACCCGCGATTGGTCGCCGGAGACGCTGGAAGCTCGTTGGACACGGGCTCTTTCGTCTCCTCAAAACGTTGGGGCGCATAGGAGTTAGAACGATAAGAACCAGCGGGAAGCGACGCTGTCTTTTCCACCGCGTGCGGTCTTTCAGGAACGCCCCTTTGCCCGGAAAGCGTTTCGGAATCATTTCGTAGCGTTTTCGCCCCATAAGCAAAGCTCTCCGAACGCGCGTGAAGTCGCCTGTCGGTTTTAACGCTTTCAGTGGAATAGTATCGAGTAATCGTCTTCATCGAGGGAAGAAAACGCGTCTGTTGATATTGCTCGACAACAGCGTTTGGACGATTCCACGACTTGGAACTGAACGACGAGACGCCGCCGAACATAACTCCAGCCTTCTTGTTAACGCGTCTGTCTCCGTCAACAGTCGCGCTTCCAGAACTTGCCTTTCGACGCTGTATCACGATGAGATCGGAATCTGCGTCGGAATCGTTCGTCTTGTGTGAAGGGAAAAGCTTGCCCCAGAAACCGGTCGTTTCTCCTTTTTGGCCAGTTCTCGCGCGCGAAACCGGTTCAAGACTTCGGGAAGACGAAACCACAGCTTCGTCGTTTCTCACTAGCGGAGCCTCCTCTTCCACGATTTGGCGGGAGGACGTCAACGTTTTTTTCTTCTGTTCCTGTCGACGTTCGGAAAGCTCCAATTCGCTCTCAAGTTCGAGTTCGCGCCTGTTCTTTGTCGAGAAAGACGGCCAATGAAAAAAATTGTCCGTCCATGACTTTTTTTCAGAATTCTCGGAGCCGTTCACGGAAATCGGGTAAGGTTCGGCGCCGCGCGCTGTGGACGCCCCGCTCCGTCTGGCGCTTGCCGTATTGGCGCTATCGTCGGAATTCTCCATACGCGCGCGTTCCCAATCGGAGGTTGCGTCGACTCCATTGAGGTAACGTCCGTCCTCATAGCCTCTTTGAAAAAGCGAGCGACACCCGGAAGCCGTCCCAATGGAAACGCCGAGCGCGACAGCCATCGACACTGTGAGAAAAGCTCGTCCATGAACAGACAGAAGCGCCGAGTTACGACCTTTGAGTCCGGTAGTTCGTTCTCTTTTTTCAGTTCGTTTCATGGGGCAGATCATCCTTGCTTTAGTCGTCTCGTCGACTATGATCAAACGGGTCGCCGCGTCCTTGCGGCAACGCTTATCCCGAGCGTTTAACACGTCCAGGTATTTTCAGCTGTCAAAATGGCAGTGCGTGAAAACTAACACGATCAACGTCATGCTGTTTTCTTGACGTTCTTCTTTCTTTCGTCAGTACGGTCGAGCCATTCGCAGGTTCGACGTAAGCCTTCTTCGAGGGGAATCGGATCGTATCCCAATTCCTTCCTGGCCTTGTCGCACGAATATTTCCAGTCGACGAGGAACGTCTTGACCCAACCGGGAGTAATTCTTGGGTAAACGCCCGTGAGACCGGCCCAAATCTTCAAAACGTGTCCTACCAGCAACGGCAAGAATTTGTATAACGGCAACTTCCAGCGCTTCTTACCATCCACTTTGTCAATCGTCTGAAAGAGTTGCAGCAACGACGCGTTATCGCCGCCGAGAATATAACGCTCGCCAATTTGCCCGTTCTCCATCGCAAGGACGTGACCGCGCGCTATATCCTCAACGTAACCGTAGTTGCCGTAGTTGACGCCGTAATTGATCAGAAACGGAGCAAGGCCGCGTCGATAATCGCGAATGAGCGCCGCCATCGCGTTGCCTTCCGAAAGCTGACCTGGTCCGTACACGCGCGTCGGATTCACTATTACGAGAGGAAGTCCCTTCTTGACCATTTGAAGAGCCGCTTTTTCACCAACCGTCTTCGATTCTTCATACTCCGTGAAGTACGAATTCGTGATGCGTTCAAGCGTTTCGTCGCAGGTTTGTCCTTTGGGAGTCGGACCAAAAGTAACGATTGTCGACGTCAGAACGACTCGTTCAACGCCAAGCTTTTTGGCTGCGTTAAGAACGTTCTGCATTCCGTCGACGTTCACTTTGAAAAACACCTGAGGGTCGCGCGCGTAATTTCTCGCATAGCCCGCAAGCGTGAAGACGTACTTACAACCCGTCATTCCCCTGACGACGGAATCGTAATCGTTAACGTCGCCCGCCACATACTCAAAATTCGGATGTTCCCACAAATCGCGAACGTCGCCTTCATACCCGGGAGGAAGTTTCGGTTTGGAGCGACTCATCCCACGGACGCGCCAACCGTCGGCGAGCAGAATGCGCGTCAACGACGTGCCAATGAAACCTGTCGCTCCTGTAATGAAAATGGTCGCTGTTTTATCGAGAGCCAACGTTATACTCCTCATTTTATGTTGCTTGTTGTTCAGGACGACGAGAACACACTGATTAGTAGCTTGTCGTAAAAAACGTTTTTGTCAGTCGGAAGAGTTCGGGACCTCCGCCGGCTCGCCTGCCTCGCTGTCAGACATTGAGCCCGTTTGCTCTGTCACGGTCTCGGTCGCGACGTTTTCGGAGAGGCTGGGAGTTCCCGTTTTTTCCCGATCCAGTTTCTCGACAACCTGACAGTTATATTCCAAAAAGCTAGCGAAACCATAAGCTTCTGGAACGGATTTCTGGAAGTTCATCTCCGTACGCAACGCCTGTCCCAGTTCGCGATCAAAAAGAACTTTGCCGCTGAAAAGCCGTTCCGCAAGCGCGCCCTGAACGACAGGATCGTCCACAATCGAAACGAGCGTCGTTTTAAAGGTGATCGTCGCGTATTTGTCGTCGATCTTTTCGAGTCGGAAACGCTCGACGATTTTACACGGATGGGGAATGTTGTCTCTCCCTTTGAGGTAAAGCGTATACGGAATCGTCCAAACGTCGCCTGCGGCGATCTCGGAGTCGGGAAACGGCACCATAACGCTGGAATCTCCTTCGCGTCCCTGATATTCCGCGATGAGCTTCTTCTTATCCGACATAACTCCGAGCGGATCGATCGCAAAAGTCTCAAGGACGACGCCCACGGCCTTTTCCGTTCCAAAGGCGGATATTTCTTTCGGAACGACGACGTCGCGCTCGCTGTCGTAATCGATCGAATCTTTTCCCTCTTCGTTCTGTTGGAGGATCATCCGATCAATCCAATGTCGAGCTCTGACCTTACCGTCCGAGGTCGCGT
>CACYBR010000425.1 GCA_902772705.1 uncultured Planctomycetota bacterium | reverse complement strand
GTTTTACGACTGGGAAAAGAAATCGTCAAGTTTGGCGACAAACTCTTCAAACTTGTCTTTAAAACAGAAGTGGGTTGAACCATGGATTAGGTCAAGCGACGAACCCGGAATCTGTTTTATCAACCACTCGCCTGTTTTTGGAGAATAAAAGGAACCTGGCTCCGCGTAGAGACAAAGTGTTGGAACGTCGATTTTCGACGGCGCTCCCAACCAATCGCCGCCGGTCATACTATTCCAGTACTTTCTCTCCAATTCACGTTGCTGGAGCGGATAATCCTTGAAAAAAACGCGGCGTGCAAGACGATCGCGCAATCCCGTTTTTGCGACAATCGCCTGAAGCCAAGCCTCCGTATCGTCCGCAGGAGGAAACGCCGGCGCGACGTCAGGAGAGGACGGGGTCGCCGCGTGGAGGTAGAAGCTCATGTGAAAGAGCGGCGGATTCTCATAGACGACTCTCAGATCAAAATCAAAGTCAGAACGAGTATAGCGTCCCTGCCAAAGCCCCAGTCGCCATTCTCCTTCGTTGATGAGCTTCGGCGTGGTATCGACAAGCGCCAGTCGACCAATACGGTCTGTTCCAAATTGCTCGACGTAAGAGAACGCGACAGAACCGCCCATCGAGTAGCCAACGAGAGCGACGTCATGAAGATCGAGCCGAACCAGCAGTTCATGAAGGTCGCGCGCAGACTGTTCGACGCCGGCGGCTTCCGTGATCGGCGTTTGACCAAATCCGCGATGATCAAAAAAAACACATCGAAACCGGCGGCTCCACCGTGCTAACAAAGACTGAGCCGTTTCAATCGTGTCGAGAAATCCCAAAACATACACAAGAGGTCGTCCGCTCCCCTGATCCACGTAGTAGATATCCGCGTTGTCCTGAGATTGAAAGACTTTATATTCCAAAGCCATAACTTCTCCTTTAACTCACTGACAAAAGCGTTTGCAAGTCTCCCCATACTCCAACGCTTTCTCGACGCTTTCATCGAATATTGCCTGATGAGAAATAAGGCTCGGCGTCGCGACTTCCAATACGCACGGTAATTTCGGGAACGGCGCGCAATCGTTCGATCGCGCGTTTGGGAAGTCTGACATGGATCGTCACACGCCCCTGAACGTCATACTCCCGCGACGTCACCTCGCCGTCGCGCGCAAGGCTCGCCGCCGTCCTTCCGTCCGCAAGAGGCAACTCAACGAAAACGTCCAAAAATTCGCGACTTAACGCGGCGCTGACGGCGGCGGTGAGCTTATCGAGTCCTGTTCCTTCGTGGACGCTGATGGGGATCGCCGTTGGATAACGTTCCTCAAGCGCGCGTAACGTCGACTCGGATTCCAGCGCGTCCACCTTGTTAAGGACAAGAATTTCATCCTTTTCGCTAATCTTCAAACGTTCGAGCGTTTTACGCGCCGCCTCGATCTGGTCGACCACGTCGTGCGCGCTCGCGTCGGCGACGTGTATCAGAAGATTCGCGGTTGTCGCTTCTTCAAGCGTCGCTCGGAAACTTGCCACCAAATGGTGTGGAAGCTCGCGAACAAATCCCACCGTGTCGCTCAGAAGCACAGGGCCCCATCCGGGAAGCGTCCACCTTCGGGTTCGCGTATCCAACGTCGCAAAAAGCATGTCCTGAGCAAAGACGTCGGCGCCCGTCATCGCGTTAAGCAACGAGCTTTTGCCCGCGTTCGTATAACCGACAAGACACACGCGCCGCGTGTGTTCGCGTCCTTCGATCTCGCGTTTTTTACGGCTATGAATCTCAGCAAGATCGCGTTTGAGATCGTTGATGCGTTTCTGCGCTATGCGTCTGTCGACCTCAAGTTGCTTTTCGCCAGGACCGCGCAGTCCTACGCCGCCGACGGTTTGACGTTCAAGGTGCGTCCACATTCGCTTAAGCCGCGGCATGGAATATTCCAACTGGGCCAGTTCGACGGCGAGACGAGCCTCGCGCGTCTGAGCGCGACTCGCAAAAACGTCCAGAATAAGCTCTGTGCGATCGATTACTTTGATTTGAAGAAATTTCTCGAGATTGCGAGTCTGACCTGGTGAAAGATCAAGATCAAAGATCACGACCTGCGCGTCGCGCGACGCCACAAGCGCCTCAAGTTCAACCAGCTTGCCACGGCCAAGACAATACGCGATATCCCGATTGACGCGGCGTTGAATCAACTCGCCAACGGGATAGACCCTCGCAGCCTCGGCAAGACCGGCGAGTTCGGCAAGAGGATCGTTCCCCAGACCGCGTCCCGGAGTATATACTCCGACTAAAATCGCGCGTTCATACGCTACAGTGTCTTCTCGGGTCGTTTGATCCCCCTGAGTTGACGCGTCGAAACGCTCCGTTGTCGCGTAACGTCGTCTTCGCGACACATTGTCAATTTGGGCGTCATACTCCGAATCGTCGACTTCTGAGGGGGCGTCTTCCAGCGCCGTCGCTCCCCAATCGCTTAAATCGACCTCTTCGTCCGTCGAGAAAGCATGTCGTCGAAAGGGGTTGAAAGAAGAGTCGTTTAAACTCTCGTCTGAAGCGTTATGGTTAGGTTTCTTATGACTCATATTTCGGGTTACAATGCGCCATGGGGAACAGGACGCGAAAAAAGTTGAAAACGCCGCCTGACGATTTTACGCGCTGAGGTTTTCTGGAGTAGCGGAACGTTCATCGGAAAGTGGGACGTCCCTTGTCGGCTTCGCCGTTTACTCGTTGCCACAGCGCGCATAAGAACGCGTCTGGATCGACACGATACGGAAAATTCGCCTTCCGTGCAAGCGCTCCGGCAAAAGCCGAGGCAATCTCATAACGACGAGGAGGCGAAATATCCAGCCGTCGGGCAATATAAAGCGAAAGAGCCTTATGAATTCTCTCCGAGACCATAAAATCACTCGGAATATGAGACTCGATCGTCACAATGTTCGTCTCGCGAAAAACAACGGCAGGCGTCGCGTTTTTCTGAAGACGCTCGTTTACGACTATCGTTCCGGCAGCCAGATCTCCTAATCTGGCCATGCGATCGTTCGATCCCATAATAAGAACCAGAAAAGGACCAAGCATACAATCGGCGGTTCTGAGAATATTGCGTAAAAACGCCTGACCCACGCTAATCGGACGTCCCGAAACGGACAGGGTTCGCAGGCCTAAAACGGCTTTCCCGAGCGTTCGCCCCCGCCAAAACGCTTCAAAAAGAGCGTTCCAGAACCACAAACAGAACATCAAATTCAACATGAAAAACAAACCAAACAGGGACTGCCACAGAATTTCGTTCAAAAGATAAAGCTCATCCCTCAGATAGTTCAGGAACAGCCCCAGAAGGGTCGTCGAAAACAAGAACCAAGCGACAATAACCGCAATATCGAGCAGCCATGCGAACGTTCGAAGAAATGGTCCGGCAACCCGAAACTGGAAGGAAACATTTTCTGGCGCTACAACGTCGTAACATGAGTCAATAGGCGTGACCACGCTCTCAGCGTTCCCTCGTGCGTCGCGAAAAACGGTTCTCATCTGGCAAAATCCTCGGCTATGTGAACAATCGAACAGGACCTGTAATGACTGCGCTTAAACTTCCCTGAGTAGATTATACATTTTTTTTCGTAAAAATCTCCTCTTGGATCGTTATTACATAAAGAAACCTGTTCCGGTTGGGGTCAGAATTGTTGATAAGTTGTTTAACTTCGCACAAAAATGAAAAAATCGCCCCAAACAGCTCTTTACAAAAAATCCTTCTTTCCAATATAATGCAACGCAAGGTTAATTGAGAGTCGGCGTCGAACAAACCGACAAATGTTCAATCACGCGTTCCGACGACATTTTACCGTAATTGACTCACGAGCGTGTCAAATTCGCGCTTTGATTACATACCCCTCTCAGGAGCTAACAATGAAACGTCTTGTTCTTCTCGCGCTTGCCGCAGTTTCGGCTTTCGCGTTGCTTTCACCTGCGAAGGCGCAGGAATACGCGCCGCTGGTTCAGAAGGATACAGTCTCTCTCGTTCGGGTGAATCTCGACAAGCTTGACGCCGATAACCTTTCCTCTCAAGCTGAAAAGCTCGCAAACTCCGCCATTGATTTCTTCGTTGACGACGCCAAACAGGCAGAAGAAACGAAACAGGTCGTTCCACTTGCGAAGGCCCTTATCGCCGGTTATTTTGGCTCTATCGTTCAGCCCCTCAAGGACGCTGGCGTTTCCACCCTCTATTTCGTGATCGAACAATCTGAGGATTCGGATGAAACGCTTTATCCGTATATCGGAATCCCGACGGAATCCCTCAGTAAAGACCAGCTCCAGGAAGCGCGCGACGCGATGAAGGCGATCAACCAGCAGGTGAACTCTGCTCTGAAGTACCGTTTCGTCCGCAACGGAGTCTTCTATACGCTAATCGTCCCGACCGACGCTGACGACGATGAGGTTAAGACCTACGTCAAGGAACGTTTCACAAAGATCACTCCCGTTGAGAAACCTGAATTTGCTGAAGGCTTTAAAATTGCCGATCCTAACGCAGCCATTTCCGGCGTAACTCTTTCCTCAAAGAATGAAACTCTCGCTGCCAGTCAGCTTGACACGATCTTCTCCCAGCTTGACGAAGCCGAGGGGATTAGCGACGAGATTGCCGATAAAATTAAGGATTCTCTGAAGTACGTAAGCGACCTGAACCTCAAGTGCGCTGATCTCGTCAAATTCAACGTCTGGGACGTCAATATTGACAACCTTGAAATCGTTTCTCGCACCGTCGCCAATTCTGAAGCGGACGCCAAGGAATATGCCAACCTCATGAACGGCGAACTCAAGGATAAGATTGGCGAGGTTATTGACTTCGCTTTCACTAAGGCGATGGAAGAAGCAGAGGACAGCGACGTCACCAAGGAAGAAGCCAACGAACTCGCCGACGCTGTCAAGGACGTCGTCGGTCTGTTCCTTAAGTACGACGTCGACGGCGCCACGCTCTCCTGGAAGATGAACGGCGAGTTCTGGACTAACAACAAGTCCGTTTTGGATAATCTTGCCTCCAAAGTTTCCGTGGTCGCTGAAAAGTTCGGCTCCAACGACGAGGATGAAGACAGCTCCGACGACGATGGCGAACTCAACCTTGACGAAGAAGAGGAAAAGTGACCCTCTGATTCGTCGGAACGATTCTCCTTCCGGAGGAACGAAGACGCTCCTTCCGTATAGATTCTGGTGAAAGCGCGGTCTATTTGATATTTCGCGCGGCTTTTCACGCGCGTCGCGACGGCGTTGGGCGTCGATTACGACGCGTTTTCAAGCGCCTCGCGCACGCTCTGAATTACGATCGTAAACGACGGCCTTTGTTTCAACGCTTTGGCAAAAGAGCGACGGCGCGTATGTCGTTTCGTGTCGAGCAAGGATCTACGCGATTCCGTCGTATTTTACGGCGACGTTTATTGACGATCAACGTTCCTCTGAAAGGCGACAAATCGTATTTCAACGAGGAGGGGACGGACAAGCGTTTGTCCGTCCCCTCCTCGTCTTTTTACGCTAAAGAAAACGTTCCTCCGAAAGGTTAAAGATCGAGCGAGTCAAGAGGACCGACGGCGATCGTGAACGGATCGTTAAAACCGTATCGTTTCATCACCCCGTTGACGTCGTCAAGGGTGAGGTTGCGCAAAATCCTAAGATCGTCTTCCACGGATCGATAATTGCCTGTCGCCAACCACTCGCCTCCAAGCGCAAAGAGGCGCGTCATCGGTCGCTCGGCGCTTAAGGCGGACGACGCCAGCATCTTATTGCGAGAGCGTTCAAGTTCCTGTTCTGTCACTCCGTCGCGCTGCGCCTCGGCCAGCACGTCGCGAATAGCACGCAGATTAGAAGCGACGTCTTCCGGACGACATGCTAAAGACGTCACAAAGCAACCGAGATCGGAATACGAGTTGAAATAGAGCGACGCCGAATCGGCGCGTCCTGAATCTACGAGTTCCCAAAAAAGTCGGCTGCCTACGTCGTCGCCAAGAATTACGGAAAGCGCAGAACACGCGTATCGCTCGTCGTCGTTCGAACAGGGAGCGTCGACAAGCTGAAGCGCGTATTCCTGATTCGTCTGCTCTCGTTTGACAATGTGCGTCTCACGAAATCCCTTCATTGACCACTCTTGGCGACTCGCTTCAAATGGCTTCCACTCGCCGCAAGCCTGATCGACCCATTTAACGAGCTGGTCAAAATCTACCTGTCCGGAAGCGGCAAAGACTACGTTCGTAGGACTGTAGCGTCTGTCGAAATATTCTCGCATTGCCTCGGACGTCAACGCTCCTATCGATTCCCGCGTTCCAAGAACGCTACGTGAAAGCGGATGCCCGCGCCAGAAATACTCGCGCGACTTCTCATCGACCCCAAACGGCGGCTGATCCTCGTACATCCTGATCTCTTCGAGGATCACGCGCTTCTCCGTTTCGAAATCCTCCCTGCGCAACGCCGGTCTCAGAATGTCGCCCAGAAGATCTATTGCGCGCTCCTGAAGTTCTGGGAGAACTTTCACGTAAAACGCCGTTGCTTCTTCTGTCGTAAAGGCGTTGGACGCGCCGCCAAGTTCGTCCAGTTCACGATTGACGTCCTCGGCTGTTCGGCGCTCCGTCCCCTTGAAAACCATGTGTTCCAGAAAATGACTCACGCCCGAAACGTCGTCTGTTTCGTCGCGCGAACCCGTCTTGACAAAGAAACCCATGGACGTGGAAAGCGCCGCCTCGTTTGATTCGGCGATGATATCGAGCCCGTTATCGAGCGTCGTTCTCTGAAAATTCATATGAACAGATCCCTCACGATTATAGCGGCACGCCAGAATTCGATCAAAAATGCGCCTCCAATTTAAAAACTGTCCGACACGGTCTCAATATACCAAAAAAATCAGCAATGTACAGTCAAACGAACAATCGGAGCGTCCTCTGTTTGAAGAGGAGTCAAATCGCCTCCTTCGTCCG
>CACYBR010000424.1 GCA_902772705.1 uncultured Planctomycetota bacterium | reverse complement strand
ATATCTCGATTTCTCATTACTCTATCTTTCAGAACAATCGTTCTCGTTTCTGGCCCAAACAATATTGACGACGATTGTCTTTTTTGAGTTTTGGTACCGCTGAAAGCTCATGATTCAGGAAACAAAAGACGTTTTTTGTTAAAATGTAACTTATATACGGATTGTCACGAATTACGAATCCGCTTTTGAGATTTCTGCTCTTTGAAAAACCTCAAGCGTTGTTTTTAAGCTTTCCGATACTAGTACTGCCTTGAATGAGGCGGTTCGCTCAAGTTGGCGCTCCCAACTGAACGCCCTGCCGACTTTCGGTCGGCCTTTCTTCGCATCGGTTGTCGATGAGAATTCGGAAATATTAAAGCCCGATTCGAAGAAAGACGATAATGGAAAGGCAAATATTTTCGGGTTGCGTTAATGCTTTCCGGGTTCCTTTTGTGGGAACCGAAACGAATTTGGACCTCCTTGTCAGTCAAGGACGTTGAAAATTCAGTCAAACAATTCTGGCCCAAATTGGTCGCGTTGTATTGATTTCCTTCCAGACCGGCGGACGCCGATCGTTCGATTGGTGGGAGCCGAAATTTGAGCGGCTTCTTTCGCCTGTCGGAGGTTTTCAATGACTTCGGAATGGAATGGACGCGAAGAAGCGGCTGATTGATTGTTTGACATTCCAGGTTTAAAAGGAGTTTACCTACAATGAAAATTCGTTTGACTGCGTGCCTTGTCGCTATCGCGGCTGTTTTCGCTTCTGCTAACGCTTTCGCTCAGGACTGTGCTCCGTGCGCAGCCGCTGCCGATACTTCCTGCGCTAGCTGCGCCCCTTGTGCTTCCTGCACAGGTTCTTCCTGCGAGCTCTTCGGCGGTCTCCGTTCGTTGCTTGCTTGCCGTCCCTGCGTCTCCTGCGTTACGATTACGCCGAGTTGCGCTCCTTGCTCCGCTCCGGCTGCCGTCGCTCCTCCGACCTGCGGACCGATCGTTAAAACCAGCATCCCCAGTTGCGGACCCGAAGTTCCGACTTGCGCTCCGTGCGAAATCGCAGCTCCTACCTGCAGCGGCCCCATGTTCCCGTACCTTGCTCCGTGCCTCTATAATGCGGTTCATCGTCCGATTAATGGCGCTCTGAAGCTCGTCCATGGCGCGTTCTCCGCTCTCGCTGACGTTACGACCCCGACGGAAGATTGCGGCTTCTTCAAGCCGGCTTACGTTGACGTCTCCTGCGGCTCCTGCGCGACCTGTGGTCCGATCGAAGCTGCGCCGGCTCCTTGCGCGCCCGCCGCTCCGACTTGCGGTCCTGCGGTTGTTGGTTGCAACTGAACGCCATTTGCGCTTGAACTGAAAGCGTCGCTCGGCGCGCTTCGAGCTTGAACTCGAAGTAAACTAAGCATAGTTGAGGCGGACGGTCTATATGACCGTTCGCCTTGTTTCGTTTCCATGAGACGTTGAACCAAATCTGATTTGTCCTATAATGAGAGCGAAGCGTCGGACGGACGGTCGCGAAGGATAGCCTTTGAGGAAAGTCCGGACTCCACAGGATACAACGACGGATAACATCCGCCGGTCGTAAGACCAGGGAAAGCGCAACAGAAAGTAAACCGCCTCCGATTCGTCGAAGGTAAGGGTGCAACGGCGAGGTAAGAGCTCACCGCGTTTTGGGTAACCGAAACGGCATGGCAAGCCCCGTTGGGAGCAAGGTTAAAACGCGTCGCGTTTGTTCGCAAACGGAGGGCGATCCGTCCTAAAGACGCAGGTAAACCGCTGGAGCGGCCAGGCGACTGGTCGCCAAGATAAATGACCGTTGCTCTTTATTGAGTACAGAATCCGGCTTATACTCCGACGCTTCTTTTTTTTCTACCTGTTTGTGTTTCCCTTCTTACTGCGTGTGTCTTCCGACGTTCTTCCTGCAATCGACGTCTTTTCAACGTTGTTTGACGCTTATGAGAAATGGGGCGCGTTATCGATTTACAGGCGTTTTCGCGGCGGATGGTCCCTGGGGTTGACGATGGTAAGATTGTATGGGTTAGAAGAACGAGTATTTTAACCTTTTCTCGACAGGTTATTATTGAAGCGGCTTTCGCTTGAGCTTATAATTGAGAGCGGACAGCTGGGTTTAGACGTGCTCAGCGATAACTCTGGGGGACGTTCCTTTCAGTTCATTGTGGCTTAGAGCGGTAACATGAAGACCAGTACCTTGAAAAACGAAAAGATAGCGTCATGCAACACGCTCATGTCGAGACGTTTCCGGCGACTGGCTCTCGGGTGCGCGCTTGCGTTCCTTTGGGCTCTTGCCGCGAGTGGGACGCTTATGGCGCAAAAGACTCAGCAGAATACGAGCGATCCTGCTTACAATGGTTCTACGCTTTTCGTTCCTTCGCTGGACGTTAATTCTCCAACGTCTTTTTCTTCTGTCGACGCCGCTCGCAGGAATCGCCCGCCAGAGCCCGCTAAGATCAGAGAGGATCTGTTCTACCCGGACGGATTTCTTACGCTCTCTTCGCCAACTCCAGATCCCGGATTATCGTCAAATTCTGGCAAGGACGACGTCGGGAAAGCCGAGCCCAAAGATAAGGGAGCGTCGCTTCGTCCCCTCGATCCAAGCGTCGAGACGACTCCGTTGGCGGTTAATCCTTCGCTCGGGCAAGAGGATGACAAGCCGAAAAAGCGTCGCGATCGATTTTTTTTCTTTGCGTTTTCAATCGCACTTGCTGGATTGGGGTTTTTCGTTTATCACGAATTTCGATATCGTGAGCAGTTGCGTTCCGATCTCGTCCGCAACGCTCGCCTCTGTTCGCCCAGCGCTACTTCCGCCGACTTTGATTCTGTTCTTGCCGAGGACGTCGATTTGACGGATCCTCGCGCCCCGTCGTACGTCAATCCCCATTATGGCGCCGACGTGCTGATGTTTGACGATCCCGACAACGCTGGAAAGAAACTTTCAGATCCTGATTTTGACGGCTTTCATTTCGAAGCTTCCGACGCGCAACTAGCGCATCGTGGGCCCGGTCTTGGCGAAGAAAATTTTGACTTCATGCCAGAGGGTAATCCGTCGACTTTCAGCGACGAACCGGTCGAAGATTTTGTCGTTGGCGGCGGCGATTTGGTTACCCTGAACGATCAACAGAGTCCGCCCGTGTCTACTCAGTCCTGAGGCGTAGCCTTCTGCAATAGAGAAATATAATATAATATCGGACGGCTTATGGTTCTTGTATTGTGTCTGTCTGTCTTTCCTTCTGTGACCGATGAAGCTCATGTTGCGTCCTTTGGCCTTTTGATATAGAATGAGCCGACGAATTTCGCGTCTGGACGATCAGCCTCAGTGTGCAAACGTTTCAGGCGTGTGTTTTTGACGCAGGGTATCATGAAAATTCAAAGTAAGACGTTGATTCATGCAGTTGGAGCGTTGACGACGCTTTATGTGCATCTCTTGTCATCGACATTGGATTTTCGCGTCGCATATTATGATCCTATCATTGACCCTGCCTATCCAAACGACGGCAAGCGTCGCATCTATATTTTCTGGCACGAATATATCCAGTATTTTATCTATCTTCGCAAACGTTGTCATTTGGCGATGCTTTTGAGCAAACACGGCGACGCCGATATTCTTGAAGACGTCGCTCATATGCTGGGTTTTGACGGAGTGCGTGGATCGACCAATCGTGGCGGCGTAAAAGCTCTTCGTGAGATGATGCGCAAGGAAGAATCTGAAAATTTCCATCTTACGATCACTCCTGACGGTCCTCGTGGACCTCGCCGGGTCTTGGCGCCCGGTTGTATCTATCTGGCGTCGCGACTCCAAATTCCGCTTGTTTTGATGGGAGTCGGGTATGATCGTCCCTTCCGTTTTAACAGCTGGGATCGTTATGCCGTTCCTCGACCTGGTTCTCGTGTTCGCTGTATTCCCAGCGGCGACGTCATGGTGCCTCCTGATCTGGATAAAGAGGGGATCGAGTATTATCGTCAGAAAGTTCAGGACGTTTTGAACGCTCTTTCGGACGAAGCCGAAGATTGGGCAATGTCAGGCGATTTCTACGATAACGAATCGAACGTGCTTCCCGGCCCCGATTGTTCATGCATGTACTTCTCTAAACCCAGGCAAGCGACGATTGAAGAGTAACCCGGGTATAGACGATTAGTCGTTAAATTTTACGAATTCGTGAACGTGAATCTTTGCAAAACGCTTGCAAAAACTTGTCATTATGCGAGTAGCTGTTAGAATTTCCTAACGACCGCGTGAATCGTGGGTCGTAGAGTTTCCGTTTTTCTCCGGAAACAGGGTGGCGTCATAGCTTCTAAAGCGAAAGGGTTCTTAAATGCGGATCAGCCTTAGTCGAACAGTTTCTGTTCTTTGCGCAATAAGCGTTTTCATGACGTGTTCGTCTGTCTTTGCGCAACAGAGCGCCAATATTGACGATTGGAGAGCAGAGTACGCCGATCGTATTCAATCGACGATTGAACGTCGTTCTGCGGAGAAACCCAATTTTTCCAAAGACGTTCAGACTTCCAAACCCGATTTCATCGTCTATATTCCACAGGTAGAACCTAACAAGCTTGGCGATTGCTATAACGACCATTTTCAGGTCTTTGACGGGCCCGAAGGCAAGCTTTTTGCGACGACCTGTCAGGCGACGTGCGAAGGCGCGCTTGATCAACACATAACGCTTTTCCGTAGCGACGACCATGGAAAAACGTGGAGCGCTCCAAAGGTTTTGGCCGGGCCGGAGACGTTTAACTCCAGCGTTCCAATCGCGAGTTGGGGGTTTGGAATGGTCTCGAAGTCTGGACGAATCTATATTATTTATAATCAATATCAGGAGGGTAAAGTTTCTACGAATCGCCAGCATACGGGCTTCATGACCGGCATTTACAGCGACGATCTCGGCGAGACCTGGTCCAGTCCACAACTTATTCCACAACCTCGGACTTCTAACGATTCTCCTGATGAAACGATTCCTCCTGAGTGGGTTGTGTGGCAACGTCCTCTGCGCCTTGGCGAAAACGGCAAGTACCTTGTTGGCGTTACTCGTTACGCGGCGCCTCAGTTCCACAGCAAGTACCGCACTGTTACGGAATTCATTCGTTTTGAGAATATTGACGACGATCCAGAGCCCAGAGATCTAGTCGCCCGCTGGTTCATGACCGACGATAAAGTTTTGCAGAAAGGCGCCTACTGCGAAGAACCTTCCATTGTCAAACTTCCTGACGGACGTCTTTTTGCCCTCATGCGTACAGGAGTTGGAACTCCTTGTTGGAGCGTGAGCAAGGATCAGGGCGAAACATGGACTCAGCCTGAACCGCTCCTTAATCATGACGGAGGCGAACCTTTCGCTCATCCAGTGTCTCCGTGCCCAATATACGACTGGAAGGGCGAAACGGCAGGAAGCGGTTACTACTACGCTTTTGTGCATAATCGATTTAATTATGCTGACAAGAATCCGTGGCAAAATCGCGGACCGCTCTATTTGATTTCAGGAACTTATCAGGCGGGCGCGAAGCAACCGATATGGTTTGGCGAACCGCAGCTTTTCATTGATCGTCCTTCCGGAAATTCGTTCTATACGAGTACAACGCAAATTGATGGGAAAGCCGTTCTTTGGTATCCGGATCAAAAGTTCTACCTGCTGGGGCGATATATCGACGATTCGTGGTTTAAGAACGCTCCTCCTATTTCACTTCCCAATCCGGAGAAATGACTGATTATTGTGCTGATTCGCGCGTCAGTCTGGGCGACGTTGGAGCTATTAAAAGGACGACGCGTTCTGCTTTTTGATTGTTAAAATTATAATAATGAAAAAAGTAATGGTTGCCGTTTCTGGCGGCGTTGACAGCGGCGTTTCTGCGTCGTTACTGATGGACCGCGGTTTTTCAGTAAGCGGATTGTTTATGCGTCATCGGTACCAGCGAACAATGGATTTGGACGCAGGCGCCGAGGCGTTAAAAAAGTGGGGTGAGAAATCAAAACTTCGAGTTTTTTCCACCGCCGCCGACGGAACCCTTATCCAGACGACGTGGTCGCCTGATAGTTTTCCATTTCCCATCCCAGTCGATTCGGTTTCCGCGATGGAACTCGCGGCTTCGATCGGAATTGATTTAACAATTGTGGACGCAGACGCGCCTTTTGCGACGATCGTCGACGATTTCGTCGACCGGTATTATTCTGCGCAGACCCCGAATCCCTGTATTCTCTGCAACCGCGTCGTCAAATTTGGTCTCCTTTGGGAGGTCGCGCAGAAGTTGGGAGCTGACTTTTTTGCTACAGGACATTATGTTCAGAAGATCCGCGTTGGCGATTGGTTGGAAGAACAGGAAAGGAAGAAAAGTCTGGGGATAGTCGGAGAAGGGGACGAGGCCGAGTTTATTGATGTTCCCGAATGGCTTAGAGTCAATCCCGATTCGTGTTTTATCGCCAGATCTCCTACGCCCAAGGATCAATCGTACTTTCTTTATCGCATAAAAAAAGAAACGCTGGAGAAGGTCATTTTTCCTGTCGGCGAGTTTCAAAAGCCTTACGTAAGGGAAATTGCCGAAAGAAAGAATCTTTCAGTGGCTCGTCGTAGCGACAGTCAGGAAATATGCTTTGTTCCCGATCAGGAAAGGATCAATTTTATTCGTCACGTTCGCGAGTCCCATCCTGAACGCTGGAAGGACGTTCCCGAAGATACTTCCGGACCTTTCCTTTCAATGGACGGGAAAGAGATTGGTCGACACGTTGGGTATGAGAAATACACCATCGGCCAGCGCAAAGGGCTTGGAACCGGCTTTGGAGAGAGGATCTTTGTGCAAAAAATCATTCCTGAGACGAGGTCGGTCGTATTGGGGCCCTACGAAGCGTTGGGCGTAAGGGAGATTCGTGCCGTTGACGCCAACTGGCACGCGCCCGTCCCGATCGGCGAACCTTTCCGTTGCTTGATCAAAATCCGTTATCGTAATGAGACGAATCCCGCGACGGTCCGTGTTTTTCCCGACTCAACAATCGTCGCCGTCCCTGACAGACCGTGTTACGGAGTCGCGCCCGGACAGGCGCTCGTTTGCTATTGGAACGAACGGTTGCTTGGCGGCGGTACGATCGTCGTATAGTGAGTTGTTACTGTTAGCGTCGCTATTAGACGTCCAGACGTCCAATTTGACCTATTTTCGTCTCGCGCTGAAATCATGAAAAAGTTTTCGCTGGGGGCGTCGCATTGGTCAAAAGGTCGTATAATAGCGGTTATTCCTGGTTCGAAAGGTTTTTGGGCGGCGACGTTCGTGTTTTCATGAGCGTAGGCCTGACAGCCTGTCATTTCAACAATCGCGTTCTTGCTTGTTGTTTGGAAGGTCTTCGCGCCTTTCATACGAATGGATGCGGGCGCGTTTCGTAGTTAATTGTCAAAGAAGATGAGCGACCCTTTTTTTCAGAAACTGTTTGCCGATCGCATAGGCGGCGTCAATTACGGTAAAAGCACTGAAATCTACAAGTTCGAAAAGATCAAGCGCGCTAAACGCAAGGCTCTTGCCGACCATCCTGAGCGTAGCCTTCTCGATTTCGGTATTGGTGAAAACGATGAAATGGCGGCGCCGCAAGTGCGCGCCAAAATGGCTGAAGAGATTAACAAACTCGAGAATCGCGGTTACGCCGACAATGGATGCATCGAGTTTAAGGAAGCCGTCGCTCGTTTCATGAAACGCCGTTTTAACGTTGAACTTGATCCCGTTTCAGAGATCAATCACAGCATCGGCTCGAAACCGGCTCTTGCCATGCTTCCCGACGTTTTCATCAATCCCGGCGACGTGACCATTATGACGACGCCTGGCTATCCCGTTGCCGGAACACATACCCGTTACAACGGCGGTGAAACGTATAATCTTCCGCTTCTGCCCGAAAATGATTTCTACCCTGATTTGGATTCGATTCCGGAGGATATTCTCAGGCGAGCCAAACTTCTCGTCATTAACTATCCGAACAGTCCCACTGGACAGCTTGGCACGGTAGAATTCTTCAGGAAGGTCGTTGACTTTGCGAAGAAGAACGAGATCGTTGTTGTTCAGGACGCGGCGCATTCGATGTTCTCTTTCCGAGAACGTCCGATGAGTTTCCTCGAAGTCGAAGGGGCTAAGGACGTTGGCGTTGAAGTTCATTCAATGTCTAAGGGATGGCACATGATCGGATGGCGTCTGGGCTGGGTTTGTGGCAATGAACGGATTGTCCACGCTTTTGCGGACGTCAAGGACAATAGCGACAGCGGTCAGTTCCTCGCGATTCAGAAAGCCGCCGCCTATGCGCTCGACGACGATTCCATTCCAGATCAGGCGCGCGCAAAGTATCTCCGTCGTCTTCAGAAACTTGTCGCCACGCTCAATAAGTTTGGATTTGACTGTCAGGTTCCTGCCGGCACCTATTTCCTCTACACAAAGGCTCCTACGGGGCTCAAGAGCGGTCGCAAGTTTGAAAACGCGGAAGAGGTTGGCCAGTTCCTTATTACCGAGCAGTCAGTCTGTACGGTGCCGTGGGACAACGCCGGCGCGTATTTGCGTTTTTCCGTAACCTATCTTGCGGAATCCGAAGAAAAGGAAGACGAACTCATGGAGAAACTTGCCGAACGGTTGGCTAAGATATCCTTCGTGTTCTAGTTCTTCGGTTGACAAGACCTTTTGTCCGGCCTTTTTGCGTTTCCTCGCAGGTTATGCGGGGAAGCGCGTTCTCTTCCAAGCGCCCGGTTCCTCTTTTTAACAGTTTGGGAAGCGTAGTTTTTCGCTTTTTTCGGGGTATTTTTCACGACAAGATGTCTGACATTACGATCCGCGGAGCGCGCGAACACAATCTTGACGACGTTGATTTACAATTGCCGGGCAATCGTTTGATATGTTTTACCGGCGTGAGCGGTAGTGGAAAAAGTTCCCTTGCTTTCGACACGCTGTACGCGGAGGGGCAACGTCGATATCTCGAAAGTCTTTCCAGCTATGCCCGACACTTCCTCGGTCAACTTCCCCGACCGAAGGTCGACCAGATTTCCGGGCTTCGACCGACAATTTCCATTTCACAGAAGACAGCGGGACAAAACCAGCGTTCCACGGTAGGAACGATCACGGAAATCTCTGATTTTTTTCGCGTTCTCTTTGCACGTGTCGCCGTTGGTTACTGTCCTAAATGTGGTCGTAAGATAGTCGCGCAGACACGTTCTCAGATCCTTGAGCATATTAAAATCATTCCTGACGGGGCACGTTTCAGAATACTTTCTCCCTTGATTCGTGAACAAAAGGGAAAATGTGTTGAACTTTTTAACGGTCTGCGCAAAAAGGGTTTTCGGCAGATCCGAGTCGACGGACGATTTTGTTCCGTAGACGACGATTTGAATTTAGATCGTCAGGCGCGCCATTCAGTCGACGTTGTGATTGACCGAATCGAACAGTCAGAGACGAATTTTCGACGTGTTGGCGAAGCGGTCGACATGGCTCTTAAGATGGGGAAGTCCGGGCTGATTGTCCACATTGATTCTCT
>CACYBR010000423.1 GCA_902772705.1 uncultured Planctomycetota bacterium | reverse complement strand
CGTTCGGAAATTTGCCCTTGGATTGTTTTCCACGTGAGTTCATACTCTGTTCTTTGCGAACTATCCAGCGACGCGATTGCAATCCTTACAGCTTCGTCGAGTTCTTTTAATGAATGATTATGAGCCCACTGAGCAAATTCGTCGACCACTTCGTTCTGGTAAACGACAAGCGACCCGTAAGTATTATCGTCGACGCCCGAATGCGCCGGCAACTGAACGCTTTTTCCCTGATATCGTTCGAGGAGCAAAAGGATTTTATCTGACGTAATCGTTTCCGTTTTCGCACAGGATTGAGCAAGCTTGTCGCGCAAAAACGGGATCTGGTCGATCGAGCCCTTGCTTTCGGACGCGCGATGACCTCCGTAACCCTCCGTGGGGCCGTCGTCGCAGATGTTGATCGTAAAAAGCTTCTGTACGTCAAAAGCCATGACGACGTCTCCGTCGATATCCGTGTTTTTGACGTAATTGACGGTCGTCTGATCTGCTGGTAGCTCTTCTTCAAGGGAGCGACCAAGAACTCCGGGATTGGATTCGTTAAGATGGACGTTAAGTCCCTCGGGCATTGACTTTCCGTTTTCTACGTAGGCGTACTTTTTTGAGATCTGATCGATTGGAACGAGAACGTCTGACGTCAAATGATTGATAACGATTGGACTGGTAAAGCAATCGGCAAGGCCGACCGGCGAAAACGCCTCCCATCGCGCAGTATCGTCTGGATTAGGAAAGTTATCCAGGATTGGCATAAACGAATCAATGATCGCAGCAAGGATCGGCATTGGAAACTTACTGAGAATTTCCCCGAAAGGTCCAAGCTTTTCAATCGCTCTCTGTCCCTCTGGCGTGTCTTTCTTTTTTTCAGGGACGTTGAATTTTATTGATTCTGGGAAATACTGGTATAGATTGAAATAGATATTAGAGATAGGGGAGTTGGCAATAGAAGCGCAAACGCCCAGGTGTAGCGCGGAGAGCATCAGCGCCGTGTAACCGCCGGCGCTTCCTCCTACAAGAGCAATCCTTTGAGGGTCGACGTCTTCGAGGTTTCGGAGCGTATACAGCGCGGCGCTGTTAAAGACGAGGTTGTCGTCTGTGAGCGTTGCGTTATACTGACTCTGAAAATCAAAAGGGGACGCAACTGTCCACCCCTCAGCCAGATATTGCCTGAGTTCAGCCGAGTTTTCAGTAATCTCGTAATGAGGCACGAAGATTAACGGTCTGGGCGCTGGAGTTCCCAGAGGAATAAAGAGTCGAATCGGTCTTGTAGCAATAATATTCGACTTATCGATGAAACGAACGTCGATTCTCCTCTGCTCGACGTTAATAAGCTTTCCGTCGGCCTGACTCTGAAGAGTGAATTCCTGAGAATTTTGCGGATTGGCGCCAAGACCAGGACTACACGTAAATAAAACAGCAAAAATCAGGATTGAAGTTCCGAGCGTTTGGTAAATACAATTCATTTTGCACGCTCCTGACTGATAGGCAGTTAATTAGATGAACATTTGTTATGTCGACGGCTGTAAACCACGCCTTTTGGCGTTCATTTTATCATTTTTCTTTCTTGTCGCCATATCTGCTTCACTGAACTGGACTCGAGCGCTGAAGGATACAAGTTTCGCTATAAAACAACGTCCCGTGTTTTGAAAAAACATATCTGTCAGGATACAATACAGTCACATTAGCTCACTTTTTTCCAAACGAAGGAGAAACGATGGAATATACGACGCTCAATAACGGGGTCAGAATGCCAATGATAGGCTTTGGCGTTTATCAGATTCCCAATAAGAAAGCTACTGAGGAAGCGGTTAGCGCCGCGCTTGAAGTTGGCTACCGAATGATTGACACAGCGGCCGCATACATGAATGAGGACGAGGTAGGCGCTGCAATTAGAAAGAGCGGGGTCAAGAGGGAAGACGTGTTCGTGACCACGAAACTTTGGGTTCAGGATTACGGATATGAAAAAGCGCTCAAGGCGTTTGACACGTCTATGAAGAATTTAGGACTTGACTACCTCGATCTCTATCTGATCCACAAGCCCTATGGAGATTACTACGGAGCGTGGAGGGCAATGGAAAAGCTCTATAAGGAAGGTAGAATTCGCGCGATTGGCGTAACAAGCTTCTGGAATGAACGACTCGCCGATCTGTTCAATATGAACGAGATCAAGCCCGCAGTTAATCAGATCGAAACGAACGTTTGGAATCAGAAGCGCTCGGAAGCGGCTTTTATGGCGGAGCATGGGATTCAACATGAAGCGTGGGCTCCCTTCGCCGAGGGACAGAACAATGTTTTTGAGAATGCGATTATCAAGGAAATTGCAGTTAAACATGGTAAAACGACTGGACAGATCATGTTGCGGTGGCTTATTCAGCGCAACGTTGTCGTAATCCCCAAGACAATCCACAAGGAACGCATGGCAGATAATTTCAACGTCTTTGATTTCTTCCTTGATGAGATCGATATGGAAAGAATTAAAGAGCTGGATACTGGTAAGAGTCCGATTTATGACGAAATGGATCCGAAAATGGCGTTCTATATTGGGCAGTTGAAGATTCATGAATGAATATGACAAACGTGGCGACGGGCTTCGGCGGGCGAATAGAGTAATCCGCTTACTCTGTGACGGAGTCTCCTTACATTCAGAATTCAAAAGCAGAAGTCCGTTTTTCAGCGAGCGGTTTTGTGTTCGTTCCGCTGAGTATATTATTTTTCGTAGACGTTTAACGAGAAACGTACGACGATATCCAAGACACGTTTCAGGTAAAGGAGCGCGTTAGCCAATGTTGATTCGAACGGCGACAACGGCAGACTTAGACGCAGTTTCTGCGGTCGAAGCGGCGTGCTTTCCAGCGTCGGAGGCCGCCACGCGCGAGGCGTTTGCCGAAAGATTGAGGTTCTATGGCGATCATTTTTGGCTAATGTTTGAAAACGATCGCCTGATCTCTTTTATCGACGGTTTTGTAACGAACGAGCCCGATTTGACTGACATAATGTACGCCGACGCGAGTCTTCATAACGAAAACGGCGCGTGGCAGATGATCTTTGGAGTTAACACGTTGCCGGAATATCGGCGTCGTGGATACGCCGGCGTCCTTATCAAACACATGATCGAATCAGCTCGGGAACAGAACAGAGAGGGTTTAGCGCTTACCTGTAAAGATTGTCTTGTCCCATATTATTCGAAATTTGGTTTTCTGAACGAAGGCGTCACGCCGAAATCGACGCATGGCGGAGTCGTGTGGAATCAAATGAGATTGCGTTTTTAAATCGATTTACAGAAGAGGTGAAACTCAGAGGAGCGGCGGTTAAGAACCCGAGGATTAAATTGGAATTGAGTATCGCAGGAGGGGCGTTTCTTTCTCGCAGACGGTCAAAAGCAGTATTGATACGCGTCTCTGACGGGTATGCATTGCCGTTTAAGCTTTGGATTTAACCTTCGACGATGTGTTTTTTTGAGATTGTCTTTCGGTCTTTTTGATTTTGACGTAGTCGTCTCATGTGTCGATCATAGCGTCAAAGGAACTTGGAAAGTCGAGGGCATACTCCCCGTGATCTTCACGGTTTGCGAGATTTTAAGGAACGTCCGGCAATAGTAAGAAGGCAGTTCAAAAGGAAAATGCCATGAACGCATATGAAGCGATTGTGACCAGACGAAGTACAAGAAACTACAAAACGGACGTAGTCGAACCTGAGAAGCTACAGAAAGTGATTGAGGCGGGAAGATACGCGCCTAGCGGCGGCAACAACCAGACTAATCATTTCTTCGTGATTCAGAAGTCGGACGTTATCGCCAAACTTGTATCGCTCGTTGAAACCGCGTTTGCTAACTCAGAAGTCTATGACGGCATGTACGCGAGCCTGAAGAATTCAATCATGCTCTCGAAAAGAGGGGGATACGCCTTCTGCTACAACGCCCCCATCCTGATTGTTGTCGCGAACCAAAAAGACTATGGCAACAACATGGCGGACTGCGCTTGCGCGATCGAAAACATGATGATCGAAGCAAACGAGCTGGACCTTGGAAGTTGTTGGATCAACCAACTGCGCTGGCTGAATGAGGAACCGTCGCTTCTGGCTTATATGCGGGAATTAGGCATGAAAGAAAACGAACGGGTTTACGGAGGAATGATCCTTGGTTATGCCGCGACCGAAGATGGAAGTCCCAATAGAAAGGCGTTGGAACGCAAGGGAAACGAAGTTACGTACATCTGACGATCTCGTACGGGACTGTGTTCCTGATCTTCGGGCGCAGTCCCTTGTTTCGTTGTTTTGCTCAAAGTTCAATGACATGTGGAATCGCGTCCGGATCGTGGTTGGCAAGCGATTCGACGCAATTGGGCGCAAGACATTGTTCTCTGATCCATAAAAGAGATTTCTTCTGAGCTGCTCTGTCGTCGGCAATTCCCGACGTAATCTGCTCTTTCCATGATTTCTTCGCGTATCCGCCGTCCGAAAAGAGTAAAACGAATTGACCTTCAGCGTTGACGATCTTTAGCGCGCACAAACCGGGGCTATGACCAGGAATGTTGATCATTCTAAGGGATCCGTCGCCGAAGACGTCATAAGACTGCTTTGCGGGTCCTTCGGCTCCGTTCCAGTCAAAGCCTTCAATCTTCGTGTCGGACCACCATCGCGGATTATAACGAATTTTATTCACTAAGGTTTTATTGGTAGCAAATCTCAATTCTTCGTTAGAAACGAGGATCCTCCGCGCTTCATCGACAAGCTTTAGTCCGTTGGCATGATCGCAGTCCAGATGCGATAGAAGAACAAAATCAAGATCGCTTGGTTTAACACCGAGACTTCTAAGCTGTTCGTCGATTGCCTCGCCCTGAGGAAGGAGGCCCTGATTGGTTTTGTAAAGAAAATACCCGCCAAGAGACTTAATTTGCGCTTTTTTATCAAACGTTCCCTTTGGGCTCATTTCCCGGTTCCAGCCGCAGTCAAAAAGGACTTTACGAGCAGGGAACTCGATGAGGTAAGACGAAACCGGCAACCAGAGTCGATCTTTCTTCCTGCCGAACAGTCCGGACGCTTTGAGAGGGTTGCAATTTTCTCCGCCAAAAGGGAAGTTCCGGAGCGACACAAACTTTACCAGTGTGAAACAGGTGAATCCTAATCATGGTGAACGTCTATTATCAATGGATGTTTCGCTACGAGACCAACCCATTCTATCCCAAGACCGTCGGGAAATGGGGGTAGTTTTGCCGCCTCAGATCAGTTAACAGTCCTCGCCGCAGCGAGACGTTTACCGCAACATCACGCCAGCATTGTATTCTATATCTCGTCCGCAATCAAGCTCGTCCAGAACAGATCTCATTCGAGAGTATAACGCGCTGAATCAATTCAGGATGATCGCGTCTTGATCGATTATGATTTGCGATGAGAATACGTTCAATCTACCCAACTCGCTTGAACGGTCATTCTGAGAACCAATTCGTCCCGTCAAGAGGGAAGGGAAGAAGGGTCTTCTTCGAAAGCGTTGAACGAATGTGCGAATGAATTGACAAACGTCTGCAATCAAACATAATGGCTCCCCGATGAACGAATTTGCACGTTAGCCAGTTGGCAAGCTATGACAATAGAGTTATCCGAACATTTCACTTATAGAAAATTATTGCGTTTTACAGTCCCGTCGATATTCATGACCGTTTTTGCGTCAATCTATGGGGTTGTGGACGGTCTATTTGTGTCCAATTACGTCGGATCGGTTCCATTTGCGGCAGTCAATTTTGTCATGCCGTTCACGATTGTTTTTGCCGCAACAGGGTTCATGCTTGGCGCTGGAGGAAGCGCGCTTGTCGCTTATACTCTCGGGCAGGGATCGGTCAAACGCGCTAATGAGATATTTTCGCTACTCCTTTATGCTCTGATTGCGATCGGCCTAACCTTTACGACAATAGGACAGCTATTCCTGCGTCCTTTTGTCATGTGGCTTGGAGCTTCGGAAGAAATGCTCCCGCATTGTCTTGTCTATGGAAGAATATCTATTATCGCACTGACTCCATTTATGTTGCAGTATGTGTTTCAAAGCTTTTTTGTTACAGCGGAAAGACCGACGTTAGGACTTTCAGTAACCATCATAGCAGGGATCGCGAATATCGTATTAGACGCGGTTTTCATCGTCGTTTTGCGTTGGGGATTGGCGGGAGCTGCGCTTGCGACGGCGCTGAGTCAATGCGTTGGAGGGGCGCTGCCTCTCCTTTACTTTGCGCTTCCTAATCGAAGCAAATTGCGACTGGGGAAGGCGCGTTTTGAAATAAGACCCGTCGTTAAAGCTTGTTCGAACGGTTTTTCAGAATTCATGTCCTGTATTTCAATGTCCATCGTCGCTTCGCTTTATAATTGGCAATTGATGAGAATGATCGGCGAAAAAGGAGTCGCATCATTTGGCGTTATCTTGTACGTAACATACGTTTTTATTTCGATCTTCCTTGGTTACGCGATGGGATCGGCTCCTGTTGTCGCGTATCACTACGGGGCGCGTAACAGCGAGGAGTTAAGCGGACTTCTTAGAAAGAGTCTTGTGATTACGAGCGTCTTTGCCGTAGCTATTGTTTTGATTTCGGAGATTTTCGCGTTACCAGCGAGCAAAATCTACGTCGGATACGATAAAGAGCTTTTGACGCAGACAGTAACCTCTCTCAGAATATATTCGCTTTCCTTCTTGTTTACAGGTTTTAACATTTTTGCATCTTCATTTTTTACGGCTCTTAACGACGGAATGACGTCAGCGACGATATCGCTGGGAAGAACGTTGCTCTTTGAATCGCTTGCCGTTTTAATCTTGCCGGCGCTAGTCGGAAGCGCTGGCATATGGTGCGCCGTGATTGTTGGCGAATTAATGGCGCTCACTTTGAGTTTTGGCTTTCTGTTCCGATTCCGGAAAAAGTACGGATATAGCTGGCACGTAAGGAAAGAAACCTGATGTGAGTAAGTAACAAAAGTTCAATTATGGTCATGAACACTTGTTGCCCGCACAGCGTTGCGACGATTCATTCAAAATGGAGTCGCCGGACGGCGAATTCGTCATCTGGAATATTCGCATGGGCTTTTTTCCTATTGCTGGGAAACGAGTGAGATACCTGAAAGTTTTTCTGACTGGAAGAAGTCGTCGTCTGGCGGAATAATCATGCCGTCGAGACGTCTGATTCGACAGGAAAGCAATCTCCAAGCTCTTATCGATGTGCGAACTGAGTCGAAGAAAATGCCCAATATTGCGTAATAACCAGAGATTGCCTCTTGCAATCTGACTGGAAAACCAATCGATCGCTCCGTCAAAGTGATGAAAACAAAAAAACATTACGCGCGTCGATAAGGGAGCTGGACAGTCGACCAGCCGCTCGCGCAGAACCCCATCGACGCCTGAAACAGTCGCCGTCGGTCAGGTCAATTTTTTAAGGAAGTTGCCAACGACGCCAACGCCTTCGTCAATAAGCACGAACGCCTTCGGATCGACCTCTTGTACGATTGCGCGCAATTTGCGAACCTCGTACTTACTGACGACGACCATGAGGATCGCCTCGTCATTACCAGAGTATGCGCCGGTTCCTCGCCATCGCGTGACGCCGCGTCCAATTTGTCCCATAATCTCGAGTTCAAGTCTCTGAAAATCTTCCATTTGCGTCACGATATGGACGCGCACGTTGATGTTCTGGACATGAATTTTGTCGATTGAAAAAGATAGAACCGCCATGTAAACGAGTGAATAAATAACGGTTGGGACGTCGTAAACAAATAGACAAATTGCGTACAGGATACAGTTGCCGACCAGATTGATCTTGCCAACAGACGGGTGCCCCTTTTTTTGTACGATTACCATGCCCAAAAGGTCCATACCTCCGTCGCTGGCGCCCATGCGGAGAACGATTCCAATCCCAACGCCGCACAACAATCCAGCGACAAGCGCGTTAGCGATTGATTCCTCCAGAATCGGCCCCTTTACGCAGGGGATAAGGGTTAACAAACCGGAGAAACACGTTACGGCAAAAAGAGTTTTGGCGACGAATCGTCGTCGCATTGTTCTGAACGCCACAAACAACCACGGAATGTTCAGCAGATAGTAGATGACGCCGGGCAGTTCAATGGAACCGAGATTCAGTTTGAGAAAGTGTCTGAGAAAAACGTCGATAAGCTGCGCCAGTCCCATAAACCCGCCGGCGTATAAACCCTCTGGAGTCAGAAACATATTGAATCCAATCGCGTAGACGATGGAACCGATCACAATACCGATGCACCGTTCCGTTTCAAGCTTCAGGACAGGACGAGCCTTCTCCTTTTGCTCCATTTGAGCGACTTCATTTTCAATGGTGTTCATTGTTTTCTCTTTTAATCCTGAGCAAAAATCTCGGAGTCAAATTCATTGTTCTGTTTCGCGACAATAGTCGTACAGACTCCGTCGCCGGTCACATTAACCGCTGTTCTTAACATATCCAAAATACGATCAATCCCCATTATGAGCGCAATGCCTTCCGTGGGAAGACCGACCGACGTTAAAATCATCGTTAACGTGATCAAACCGATACTGGGCAATCCCGCCGTCCCAATCGACGCAACCGTTGTCATGAAGATAACGGTAACAAGGTCCGTAGAGCTTAACACAACTCCATAGACCTGAGAAATGAAAATGACGGCAACTCCCTGCATAATTGCCGTTCCGTCCATATTGATTGTCGCGCCGAGCGGTATGGTAAAGGACGCGATCTTTCTGGAAACGCCAATTCTTCGGCAGAGCGTTTCAATGTTGAGCGGCACGACTGCGGCGCTGATCGACGTCGTAAAAGCGAACGTCATGACGGGGAAGAACTTTCTTATAAATCGAAAAGGATTGAGTTTGGCAAACGTCGCCAACAGCGTTGGATAAACGATAAAACACTGAACAAACAGCGCAAGAACAACGCACCCCATGTATTTGAGCATCGGCAAAAACGCGCCAAAGCCAATATTGGCAAACGTCCTGCAGATTAAGCAGAAAACGCCTGCTGGCGCAAAGAGCATGACCAGATTCGTCAACTCCATTAGCGCCTCGTTTGTTTGCTCGAAAAATGAAACAACAACTGGAATCTGTTGTTTGAGCTTTGCCAGCGCAATTCCCAGAAACACGGCATAGAGAATGATCTGCATCATGTTCCCTTCAGCCAGCGCCTTGATCGGATTTTGGGGAATCAAGTTGAGAATGGTGTTGGAAAAGCTCAAATCTTCCGGCACGACAACGTCTGCAACTTCAACGGAGTCAAGTTGAATTCCAACCCCTGGATCGATAAATTGAGCAATTCTGATCGCGATAGAAATCGCAACGACTGTTGTCACAATGTAGAATAGAAGTGTTTTGACGCCGACTTTCCCCAAGGTTTTCATGTCGCCAGTGGCGATGGTTCCGCACACGATCGAGCAAAAAACCAATGGTACGACGAGCATTTGAAGGAGCCGAATGAATCCCTGACCAACGACGTAAAGAACGCCTTCGGTAATGAAGGAATCCTTAAACGAACTGCTGGGAATCGCATAATGCAGGAGGACGCCCGCTATCATTCCCAGAAATAACGCAAGAAAGATCTGAACGGATAGACTGAGCTTTTTCTTACCCGTCTGTTCTGCCATGCCTTCTTTCTCCTGTACTCCTGATACTTGCGGCTGGAATTTAGAAGCTAAGCGACGCCCTGATTATATCTAAAGTTTTTTGAGGTTACAGCGTCCGGTTTTATTTGATTGTTCAAATAGGCTAAAAATAGGACCGTGTTTTAGTCTGCGGTTACCTGAGAATTTCTGTAGAAGGCGTTAAATGGAGAAGGGACCTCGCCGTTGAGAACAGAATAAGGCGATTGTGCTGAATCAAGCGAGGAGCGTCCCGATTGCG
>CACYBR010000422.1 GCA_902772705.1 uncultured Planctomycetota bacterium | reverse complement strand
GGGCTCAAACCGCTGCGTCTTGAGCTACGTTTCGTCTCAAAGGAGCTCGCCAGAAAACACTACGCTCATCTGGTTGGCAAGCCTTTTTTTCAAGAACTCGAAGACTACGTAACGCGCGGTCCGGTCGTCGCGACGATATGGGAGGGGCGCGACGCGATTAACGTCGTGCGTCGTCTTGTCGGAGCGACCGACCCCGCCGCCGCCGCGCCTGGCACGATCCGCGGCGACTTCGGACTCGGTTTCACAGAAAATCTCGTCCACGCCTCTGATTCGCCGGAATCTGCAAAAAAAGAAATCGTCAACTTCTTCGGCGAAAACGCGTGAAAGGCGCGCTGATCGGCGCTCAGGAAACGCGCGATCCCGTTGCTGGAAATCGGACGCTTCCTGAGCTTTCTTTTCAAACGGAGAATCACTCCGCAAAATTGAAGTACTTGGCGTTCTGCTCGGCGCGAACGTCCATCTCTTTAATCTCTTCCTTCGTAAGTTCGCGCAACCGAATCTTCTTGATGAGTCCGGAGCTCACCCAGCTCGTAAATCCCAGCGGCTGACTCTTCTCAACCTCGAAGCGCGTGTTGACCTTATGCTCCGATACCGGATAGTCGACGACTAACTCGTCGTTAACCCAAACGCGAACGGTTTTTTCAGACGCCTGAATCCGGAAACGATACCAAACGCGCGTCTTGAAATTATAGAATGAGGACGTCGAGTTTTCCGACGCGTCCATGTCGTCGATATTCGAGAGCCCTGCGACGCAACCGCCCCAGCCGCCGTTGATAAACGTCACGTAAGAGCCGCAGACCGGGAACGTCATCGCGGCGAAAAAGTCCGTGCCTTCATACCGCTGAGCAACGTACTCGATCTCATAATTCGCCTTCGGCAATTTGATCTCGGAATGTTCGACGTCGAAGCGGATCGTCGTCGTCGTCGGGCCCATGCCCAGACGCAACACGCCGTCTTTGACCGTGACGGCTCCTTCGCCGCCGTCTTCAAGGTAAACCCAGTTCTTGAGCGTTTTGCCGTCAAAAAGGTCGGTCCATTCATAACGATCGTCGTCCTTCTGAGACTCGGCGATCGCGTCGTAATCAGATTCGTTCGTTTTCTGATCCGCCGCAAAAAGATCCGCTGACGTCGTTAACATGAAAGCCGCGCATACGGCTGCGAAAAGGAGCGATATTCGTTTCATTGGAGGTCGCCTCGCAAAAAGTGTTTCATCAGGTTCTGACCCTGAGGATAGAACCGGCTCGATTGCGCGCCCGTCGTTTCGTCGTACGTACTAAAACCGTCGCCTTCTACGTCGGAACCTACTATTGCCCACGGAACGTAACCGCGGGAATGCGTCTTCGTCGAAACCGGCGTCGGATGATCCGGCGATATCAGAAGTCGCCAGTCGTCAAAGGTTTGGAGCTTATCCAGAATCGGGGGAAGCGTCTGTTCGTCTATCTGCTCAAGGGAGTAGATTTTCTTTTCATAACTCCCTTCGTGACCCATTTCGTCTGGCGCTTCAATATGCACGACGACTATATCGTACTCGTCGAGCGCTTGGGCGGCATAGGTCCCCTTGCCCGCGTAATCCGTGTCGACGTAACCCGTCGCCCCTGGAACGGCAACGACGTCCCAACCGAGATTACGCGCTATGCCGCGCAACAGATCGACGGCGGTTATCATTGCGCCGGGTCCCCATTGATATTCGTCCGCGAAAGACTTGAGCGTCGGACGTTTGCCCTGTCCCCAAAGCCAGCAGTCGGTCGCTGGCAACTCTCCACGCGCAACGCGTTGGAGGTTCGTTTTCTGGTTTTTAAGGAGCGCCTTACATTCCGCCATGAGCGCGCAAACTGCCGCGGAACCTGCGCCTTGAGGATAGACGTCTGAAACGGATCGGTCCGAATAATCGTGCGGCGCGAACGTCCTCGTCGTCGAGTCAAACGGAAACGGTCTGCCCGGTTCTGGACGAAATATCGCCAAATTGCGATAACTTACGCCCGGTCGAAACTCAACCGTGCCTCCCAGCTCAGGAGCTATCTCGTTCCAGCGCTCTGCGACCGCTCGTTGAACGTCCGCGAGTATTTCCGTCGCGTCTTCGGTGGAAATATGGCCCGCGGTGAAATCCTTCATGACGTCGTCGTCCAGGCAAACCATATTGCAACGGAACGCCCAATCGTCGGGTCCGAGCTCAATTCCCTGCGCGGCCGCCTCAAGAGGCGCGCGACCGGTGTACGTCGTCAACGGATCGTATCCCAGCAGCGCGAGCGTCGCCACGTCGGAGCCGGGAGAGAGCTGAGGCGGAACGTTATGGGAACGTCCCTGCGCGGCGCGCGGCGCCCAGCGGTCAAGCGTCGGCGTTTTGGCGGCCTGCATCGGGGTTCGTCCCCCAAGCGCGGCGATGGGTAAATCCGCAAACCCGTCCGGAATCACGACGACGCGTTTGCTATTCTTCATATCCGAATCCTTCCAGATCTTTGTTCGAGGCCGCGCGACTATCTAACGCAACCTCGTCGTTAATAAATATATCAAACCAAATCCTTCGTGGCGATCAGGTCGACTCCCGTGTCCAGAATGTTTGGAATCAGCGCGTCGCCGCGATGGATCGGAAGCTTGACGCGCAGCGCGTCGACTTCGCGCATGGCGTCAAAAACAAGCCGCTTCGGAATCGGTTGAGACGTTCGGACCGGCTCCATTCCAATCGTTTCGCCGTTATCATCGACGACGCGAACGGTCGACGTCAGCGTGCGCACGGGATTGGTCGCCTCGGCCAAGCCGTGTTCAAATCCGCGTTTGCAGGAATTGCCAACGACGGTTCCCGCCTCGGGATCAACCTCAAGAGAACAACCGCGAGGGCAAACGATGCACGTCATCTTAAGAACGCTCATTGATTTTGACCTTTCGTCGCGGCGCGCACGCTTGCACGCAACCGCGATTCCTTGTTTCAACGTAAAGCAGGCAGAAGCGCCACGCGCCTCCGCGCGTCATCGCGCATAGGTGGCGCGGCAGTTTTTTGTTTCCCAGAAATCGACGCGCTGGACGCGAAGCCCAATCTCAACGGCATGCTCGTAGATCGCTTTCGCGAGCTGTTCGGCCGTCGGATTGCCGTCCAGAAGAACCGGTTCCTCGCCGGCGTCGATTAAGACCTTTGCGAGAGGGTCGTCCTTTGCGAGAAAGACGCGATGATCAAGCGTTTCGTCGATCCAACGTCCCATTGTTTCCTTGAGAGTCGCAAAATCGAACGCCATTCCATGCTCGTTCAGGGAGTCGCCGTCGCCCAGAATCTCAATTCGAACCAGCGCGTTATGTCCATGCAGTCGTCGACACCTTCCTTCATAGCGGTAGAGTCGGTGTCCATAAGAGAATGAGAACTCGCGCGCGACTGAAAACATGGTGCAACCCCTGGCAGGAATAACGAACAGAACCGCAGAGAGAACGCGCTGGTAAGGGCGCTCAGAGCGACGCCAACGGTTGTATTTTAACGTCTTTTTCGATTTTTGGAAGTAAGGAGCGCTTTTATGGCGAATACTTGTCGGATTTTCATAAATTTTTGGCTCCTCGGGTCGAAAAGTAAGTTAGAATAGGTAGCCCTAGAAAGCTGGCAAAATTCGCCCAGACAAAAGAGTTTACCCAAAAGGAAAAGTCAACGCCTGCGCGAGACGTCTCTTTTCTGGAAGAGAGACGTTTCGTCGTGTGAAATTCGGCGCGGGCGTTCCGGATAATAATTAACACGTTCGATTGAAACGCAAGACTTCGCCGCGCGTCCTGGGAGGGCGCACAGTTTCATCGAAAAGACGTCTTGAGACGCGGCGAGCTCACTAAGGGAGATTCCTCATGAAAACGAAACTTGCTATTGGTCTTTTCTTCATTGCCGCTTTCGGCTTTGTCGCCTCGAACGTTCAGGCTCAGGACGCCGGGGTCGCGCCAGCCAGTCAGGCCGTTCCCTCCGCTCCCTGCTCGGAGTGCGACGGTGGAATCGGAGGAATCGGAATTGGTCTTCCGGCTATTGGCGGGATTGGACTCCCTGGCGCGGGCATTGGCGCACGCCTCCGAGCGGCTCGCGAAGCCGATCATCCGATCGTCGAAGCCTCTCCTTTCGCCAATCCGAACGGTTCGCTTCAGGACTGGAATCGCTTCCGTTACTATCCCTACGGATATTATCCGCATAACTTCTCCGCGGCTCCGAACATGAGCGTTCCGAAGTATCATCCTGGCTATCAGAACTACTATCCAGTTCCGCGTCGCTTCCACGAAGGTCATCATTTCCACCTTGACGTCTTCTGATCGGAAACGTTGCGCCCTGTTTGAGGCGCCTCAATGGAATGAATTAAAGAGCCGCTCCCTTCTGGGAAGCGGCTTTTTTTTTGTGCTCTTTTATGCAAGTGTATCAAAATAACGACACATTTTTACACAAAATGTCTAAAAATGCACATATTGTTGAGCGCAACCCCTTGTCGCCTTCTTCATGTGTGATATATTCGGGACCGTTGGAGGAACAACTCCCTTGTTCCAATAACGCATAATTACCACCTTTTCCCCTTGCCGAGCGCTAACCCCCTTTGCGAGCCGACGCATTGAAGCGCAAAGCGAAACCCCAAAAGGAGAGCAACTATGTCGAAGCCCAAACGTCGTCGCTGGTGGAGAAATCCTCTTTTGTTCATGGCCGCGTGACTTCAGTTGCTCGACGGACGAGAGTTCGCGTGTTAAATAGCTCTGCTCCCCCTTCAGGAACAGAGCTTTTTTAATATACGAAAGGACCGCTCAATTCAACCCTTCGCCGTTTCATTAAAACTCGACAAGAAACAAAAAAAGCCAGACTGAAAAGCCTGGCTCTTGAGTTGGGGTACAGGGATTCGAACCCCGAACAAGTGAGTCAGAGTCACCCGTGTTACCGTTACACCATACCCCAAACGGTAAGAAGTATGCGTAGATTCTAATCGGCTTTCATAAACCGTCAACCGTCTTTTTTAAAAAAAAACACAAACGGCTAATACTATTCAGCGTTCAAAATAATCGCTACAATTAGAGTTGTTGTTATATTTGTTCAACTCCGCATTTCCAGCGCTTTCAATATATTCAAATAATTTTCTCTTCAATAATCTGTTTTTTCAGTAGTTTTTATTTGATAAAAAGAGCTCTTATGCTAAAATTTTACGTGTAAAGAGAATAAACAGTTTGCGTAAAATACAAACGTTTTTAGTGAACTTTACATCTTCCGCTGTCGATATCTGAATCATCGACAACTTAATGCACGACGTTTTAACGCGTTTGTTGGAAGTCTGACGATCGCGACGCCGTGAACCACTTCAAAAGGAAGCGTAGATGAGAAAATGGCAAGGTTTACAGGTTTTCTTGTACAGGCGTTACTCGTCGTACTGTCCTTTTGGTTGAACGTATGTCATAACACAGACGTAATTCGCGCCGGTTTTCCCGACGTCGTTGGGGCGGTTGAAAGCGTTCCGGACGAAACGGCGATTGAAGCGTCTTCGATCAACGTAGGAAACTCCGCAAACGAAACGCAGTCTCTTCAAGAGGCAGGTCGCGCGCTTAATAAAGTGAACGAGGAACCGGCCAAAACTGAAGAGCCGTACGACGACGATCGGTTTGATCCCAAGCGCAACAGCGCGTCAGGAAACAAGAAGCTTGAAGCTTCTAGTTCGACCCTTGTCTCGGCAGAGTTAGCGCGTGAGGAAGAAATGAAGGTCGACGAGAGCGTCAGTCCCAAAGGCGGCAAGCTCGTCTCGATCCCGGCGGTTGGCGTCGACGCTCTTCGTGGAATTCGAAGTGAAGACAGCCGAATTCTCGGCGTCTCTCCCGAAGAGCTGTACCGCGCTCCCGGTCAGGAAAATTGAGGTCGCTGAGCGTTCGTTATGGCGTTTGATCAGAAAAAGTCAAGCGTTTCCTCTGACGTCGGAAAAAACCGCGTCGGGGGAAACGCTTCTTTTTTAGGGAGTTCAAAGCTTTCAGCGTTCTATTTTGAACTCGTTCATGAAGTCGAGTCGCTGGAGCTTGACGACGTCGGCGTCGCGCCAGCGGCTGACGCGCGCGCGTTTGACGTCTTCAAGGAACGCGTCCGACTGGGATATTGCGCGGGCATGAGTTATCTCACGGAACACGTCGAAGCGCGCAGGTCTCCGCGTTCCATTCTTCCCGACGCGCGTTCTCTTATTGTCGTAGCGCTCTCAGAGAGTCGTCTGCGCGACGAATCCCGCGTCGCGACCGACGCGCTCTTTAACGCGCCGGAGCTTCAGCCGACGCGCGCCCCCTGCGCGACGCGGTATGGTTCGGTTAGCGGCTACGCAACGTGTCTGGATTACCACGACGTTCTGAGGAAACGTCTCAAGGCGTTAGGGCGTTTCTTACACTCTCGTTTCCCTCAGGCTTCTGTGCGAACCGCCGTCGATTGCGCGCCGCTCCTGGAAAAATACTGGGCGGTAGAAGCGGGGCTTGGATTCTGCGGTCTCAATTCGCTTACGATTCATCCTCGGCTGGGCTCTCGTTTTTTTCTCGGCGAACTGGTAACG
>CACYBR010000421.1 GCA_902772705.1 uncultured Planctomycetota bacterium | reverse complement strand
TGATTCTCCATTTAGAACGTTTAAAGAAACGCGTTGACAGGTCAGACCGAATTGTCAGACCCGGTTCGGAAACCTGAGTTAAAGGTCCCCGAACCTGAGCCATTATATCTGTAAAGGGAATCAGCGTCAACGGGCGGACAGAGCCCGGCTTCAAGGGAAAGACAGTGCGACGAAGCGTCCGGACGAACAGCCCCGTTCTGGTCAGACGCCGCATTTGCGACGCCATGAAAGAACGCGTCGACCTCTTGATTGCGCAATTCAGCGCGATTATGATTGTAACAGGCGCGGGATTAAAACGACGGCGCGCTCGCGTGCGACAGGGTCGACTCACGGTCCACGTCGTCGACCGAAAAAAAACGCCGCCGCGCCGTTGAGGCTTCCAAAACGTCTGGGAGACGACGTTCGCTCGCGAATTGCGGCGCGCTGTTAAATCGATTGTTTAACGGGCGCCAAACAACCAATCGTCACGCGGGAGACGTGCATTAATTGCGACGTCAGTCATGAATCCTGCGAGAAAGCCAGAGCGCGTCGTCGCTAACTCGGCTCGTCGCCAACGCTAGAAAAAGATGAGGTTAGACGCTATGAAATTCAAGAAATTACGCTGCGCGGCAAGCGTCGCGACGTTCCTCGCGTTTCTCTTCTGTTCCCTTGCAACCGCGCAGGAGGAGCCGGTCGCCGGTTTTCGCGCAAAGATCGAGGCCGACTGGGAACGTCAGGAAGCGACGCAAGATCGCTCCATCGGAGACGCCGACGCGCTTCGCGATTTAATCGATCGTTCGAACAGACTGATCGAGCGGCTCGCAAACGACAATCTCGTCGACAATGCAACGCTCGACGCCTTTAAAGACGCCGTCGCGCGCGCAAACAAATCTCTTGAAGACGCTCGTTCAAACGACGACTCTAACGGACGCGCCGACGCCTACCGCGCGCTGCGCTGGGCGGCCCGCGACGCGATCTTTGCCAACGAGCTCCTTAAGGACTCCCCCATTGTCTTTGAAAAGGCGAACCGGTTCGGCTTTCAGATTTTGCAGGAATATCTATCCTACTACGAGCGTTACTCAAATCAGCATGGCGGCGGCCTCTTCCGCCTCGAAAAGCCCGGCTTCTCCTTCAAAACAACGGAACTGACCGCCGACTTTCCGCGCGGACTCTTCGCGACCCCGAGCCTCTCTTACGACGCGAAAACGCTCTATTTCGCGTTCGCCGATTTCTCAAAGGTTCAGGATCCCGACCCCGACGCGCCCGTTCTTAACGCGTATCATCTCCGCGCCGAGGGAGACGCGACCGAACGCGTTCGACAGTTCCTTACCGAGTCTGAAGGGAAATACTGTCTCTATCGCATGGACCTTGAAACCGGCGTGTCGACAAAGCTCACCGACGGCCCCTACGACGATTTCGACCCGACCCTGCTCCCCGACGGCGCGCTCGCGTTCGTCTCAACGCGGCGCGGAGGATTCGCGCGATGCAATCAGTCGTGGGAGCCGATTATGGTCGCCACGCTCCATAAATTAACGACCGACGGTCAGATACGGCGTCTATCGTGGCATGAGACAAACGAGTGGACCCCCGCCGCGCTCGACGACGGAAGGATCGTCTATACGCGTTGGGATTACGTCGACCGAAACGCGGCGCGATTTCAGGGTCTGTGGCTGACCAACCCCGACGGAACCGGCGCCGCCGCGCTCTTTGGAAACTATACGGAAAGCCCCGTCGCCTGCATTCAGCCGCGACCGATCCCCGGCTCCAACAAGATCGTCTTCATCGCGACCGCGCACCATACCGCGGTCGGCGGCTCTATCGTCATTCTTGACCCGACAAAGGTCCGGTACGATCCCGAATCCGGCTGGGACTCGCCCGACTCAATCGAACGGATAACCCCCGAAATTCCCTTCCCGGAGACGCTCGACGAAGAATCCGGAGAATGGCGGCTGCCCGATCAGTATTACTACGGACCGACTCCCCTTTCGGAAGACTTCTTTCTCGTCTCCTACAGCTTCGAGCCGGCGAACGGCTATCTGACGACCGACGGAAACCTGACCCCCGACACGGTCGGAAGCGGGAAGCTCGGACTCTATTATCGCGATCGTTTCGGCAACCTCGAACTCATGTACGAGGACGAACAATACAGCTGTCGTTATCCGCTGATCCTGCGCGAGCGCGAAACGATCCCGGCGAGGATCCCCTCGCTGCTACCCGACGAGACCGCGTCAAACGCCGACGCCGAAGACGACGGCGCGACCGGAACCTTCACTCTCTTTGACGTCAAGGAATCGCTCTGGCCCTTCCCGAACGATCGTAAAATCAAAGAGATACGCGTCTTCCAGCTACTGCCGAAGTTCCCCACGCATCAGGGGCACTTCCCGGCGGTCGGACACGATTTCGC
>CACYBR010000420.1 GCA_902772705.1 uncultured Planctomycetota bacterium | reverse complement strand
GCGCGCTACGGAGGACGAAAATCGATCGTCTTCATCCCGCGCGACAAAAAGTCGTATGATACCGCTAAAGAGATGTTCCCCGACCAGAAGGTCTTTGCGTGTCCCGACGTTGTTACGACAATGATCGGCAAACTCCAATTCGACGGTCCGCGCGAGGGCGTTCTCTTCTGTATGCGCAACGATACGGAAAAGCATTATACGGATAGTCAACTTCAACCGCTTTTTGACAAATTCGAAAACGTCCGTCACGAGATCTGCGACACGAACGTTCCTATGAGCAATCGCAGCAGCGCGCAGGAATTCGAAGACGCAATCCTCGGCCAGATCAAAAAATTCGCGAGTTACAAGTGCGTCGTGACCGACCGGTTCCACGGCACGATCTTCTCGCTCGTCGCCAACACGCCGGTCGTCGTTCTTCAAACCGCCGACCATAAGGTCACCTCTGGCGCTGACTGGTTCACCGACGTTTTTCCGGACTTTATCCGTAAGGCAAAGGATATTGACGAAGCTATCGAAGACGTCGAATACTATCTCGAACGCAACGTCGCAGAGGAAAAACGTCTCGACGACTACTTCTCGCGAGAATATTACGGCAAGCTGCGTCAGTTCATCGAAGAATGAACCGCGCGACCGGCCTTTGAAACTGAACAACCACTCTTCAGGATTTTGACAATGATCCCCTGCGATAGAGAGGACTGCTGCGGATGCGGCGTATGCTCGAACGTATGCGCGTTTGGCGCTATCGAAATGGCGACCGACGAACGCGGCTTCTACGTGCCAAGAGTCGACATGGACAAATGCCGTAATTGCGGGCGGTGCTCTAAAGTATGCCCGGGCTGTTCCACACGACCAGTAGAAGAATACGAGAAAAAGGTCTACGCCGTCTGGACCAGAAACGACGCGATCCGTAAGACGAGCACGTCGGGCGGGCTGTTCTGGGAACTTGCATCCTCGATCGTCAATCAAGGGGGCGAAGTCTGGGGCGTCGCGTTCGACGAAACGCTCACGCCGCGCCATGTCTGCGTTCACGACGCAACCGAGCTCAAACGACTTCAGGGCTCCAAATATCTCCAGAGCTACGCCGCCGACTGTTATCCCGCGATCAAGGAAGCGCTGACCGCCGGTCGTCAAGTGTTCTTTACAGGAACCCCCTGTCAGTGCTCGGCGCTGCGCAACTACCTCGGAAAAGATTATGACAACCTCGTCATGATGGACTTCGTGTGCCATGGGACGCCGTCGCTGGAATTGTTCCAATCGTATCTTCGGACCTACGTGAGTCCAAAGTACAATTCCGACGTCGTCTCAGCCAAATTCCGCGTCAAACTCACAGGATGGAGCGGTTCGGGAAACGAGATCCAACTCGCGGACGGGTCGACTTATCAGGCCGATTTCTTCCATGATCCGTACCTGATCGCCTTCACGCGCAACTACTCGCTCAACGACGCGTGCTATCACTGTCGTTACGCGAATCTCAACCGCGTCGCCGACCTCACTGTCTCCGATTATTGGGGCTATGTTTCGCGCAAGTTTAAATATCGCAACACGAATCGCGGAATCAGCATGGCGATGGTCAACACCGAGCGCGGCGAACGCTTCCTCGCGGGCGTCCTGCCAAACTGCGTCTATACGACAACGTCGCTTCGCGAAGGAGTCGAGGGGAATCCGTGCCTGTCGCGCTCCTTCAAGCCGGCGAAAAAGCGAGACGAGTTTTGGGCGGCTTATCTCGAGTCCGGCAAGAATTTCGGCGCAATCGCGGCGCGATTCTTCCCCCCGCGTAAAAAGTCGTTCAAGGGCAAAATCAGCGTGTGGATCAACGCGCATATGTGGCTCCTGCCCGGCTTTGGTCAGCGGTTGTTCTACGCGCTCAAACGCCGAGCCAAGCAAGGAAGCGTCGACCGTTGACGCGTTTCGCGTTCGGAAAGTCAACGAAACTCGACAGAGTTAAGGGAGAACGCGCATGTCGCGAAAGAGCAACGGAACAAGAGAGAACTGGGGTTCGCAACTCGGCGTGATCCTCGCCGTCTCTGGAAGCGCGGTCGGTCTGGGCAACTTTCTCCGTTTTCCGGGTCAGGTCGCGAATAACGGCGGCGGCGCGTTCATGATACCGTACGTCGTTTCGCTTCTGATCGTCGCGATACCAATGGCGACCGCGGAATGGGCGCTTGGACGCTTCGGCGGACGCTGCGGATTTCACTCTCCAGTAGGGATCTACTACTCGGCGGGAGGTCGGAAGGCTCTCTGGGGCGCGCTCGGCGCGCTAACGACCGTCGCGCCGTTCATCATCGGGATGTACTACGTCTTTATCGAGGCGTGGTGTCTGATTTACGCGCTCCAGTACCTTGGCGGCGTTCTGGCGCCTCTTGGGCTGAGATTCTCGCTATTTCAAGGAGTCGACGCGGGACTTTTCTTTGAAGACGCCGCAGGTTATGAAAACTTCTTCGGCGCGACGGTGGGAATTGCTAAAGACGGCGCGCTTTTCACCCAAGCCGCCTCGACAACGCTTCTGGCGACGCTCGCGTGCGTATGGATCAATTTTCGGCTAACCTATCGTGGCGTTTCACGAGGGATCGAATGGTTCTGCAAAATGGCGTCTCCTCTCATTCTGGTCTGCGCAATCGCGGTCATCATTCGCGTCATAACGCTCGACAATCCTTCGGGAATTCCAGGGCGAAGCTTCCTTGACGGACTCGGATTCATGTGGAATCCGTCGCGCAACGTGTTGAACGAATCGGGCGAAGTCGTCGACAGGATCAACGTATGGACGACGCTCTGCGATCCTGGGGTCTGGCTTGCGGCGACGTCGCAGATATTCTTCAGCATATCCATCTGTCTCGGCGCGGTCTGCACCTACGCGAGCTACATCCAGCCGCGCGGCGACGTCGCGCTGTCAAGTCTCGCCTCAACGGCGACGAACGAACTGTGCGAGGTCGCGTTCGGCGGTCTTATGTCGATTCCAGCGGCGATCATGTTCCTTGGTCCCGTCGCCGCAGGAGGATTCGCGTCGAGCTTTGCGCTCGGATTCGTCGTCCTGCCGAACGTTTTCGGACTCATGCCGCTGGGGCAGTTCTGGGGCTTTCTCTTCTTCTTCCTGCTCTTTTTGGCGGCGATTACGAGCTCCATTTCAATGCTCCAGCCAATGGTCGCGCTTTTCCAGGAGACCTTGTCCTTAACGCGTGAACGCAGCGCGCTTCTCTCTTCCGGGCTCAATATGCTCGGCACGGGCGTTGTGTGCTGGTTTACGTTCAATCTGGGCGCGCTCGACGTCTTTGATTTCTGGGTCGCCAACTTCCTGCCGCTGGTCGCTGCGATTTTACAGACGATTCTGATCTGCTTCGTCTGGGGGTCGACGTCGTTACGTTCCGAGCTCGCGCTCGGGGCAAGAATCAAGCCTCCCTACTTCGTAGTCAACATACTCAAATTCGTCTCCTTCCCCTACATGCTCCTTGTCGTCCTCTTCTGGGGTTGGCGGAACATGGGGTCGCGCGTTCAAGAGGTCGTCGACAGTCGCGTAGCGCAGGCGTCGCTGGCGTTTATCGGGCTTTCACTCGTTCTGACGCTTGCACTGGCAATAGTTCTTTCGAAGCGTCGCCAGAAGACGCCCGACGAGAACAACGAGACAGCGTCGCCAGAACCCTGACTTCAATCCAGCAAAGCGCCTCGCGCGCGTCTAAAGCTTATCCGAAAGGCACGTCATGAGCAACAAACCCAGACATGAACATTGGGGCTCGCAGATCGGCGTCGTCCTCGCCGTCGCGGGGAGCGCCGTAGGACTCGGCAACTTTCTGCGGTTTCCGGGGCAAGTCGTCAATTATGGCGGCGGCGCGTTCATGATCCCCTACGTCGTCTCGTTACTGATCATCGCCATCCCGGTGTCAATGAGCGAATGGGCTCTTGGGCGTTACGCGGGCCGTCATGGGTTCCATTCTCCGCTTGGCATGTATTACGTCGCCAGCGGTCGCAAACGGAGTTGGGGCGTTTTCGGCGGTCTTAGTCTGAGCGTGCCGTTTATCATCGACATGTACTACATCTTTGTCGAGGCGTGGTGTCTCTACTACGCGCTGAAGTATCTCGGCGGGATGCTCGAACCGATCGGTCTTGGGTTCTCATTAGGCGCGGGCGGCGACGGGTTGCGCCTTGGCAGCGGCGACGCGTACGAACGATTCTTTGGCGAAACGATAGGGATCAACGCCAACGGCGCGCTCTTCTCGCGCTCCGGTTTGACGCTCCTGACGATCGTTCTGGCGTGCGTCGCGCTGAACTTTCTCATGGTTTATCGAGGCGTTTCCAAGGGCATTGAAAGGTTTAGCAAGCTTGTCGCGCCGCTCATTCTGCTATGCGCTCTCTTCATGATTATCCGCATCATGACGCTTGGCAATCCCACAGGTCAACCGGGTCAAAGCTTCCTTGACGGGTTAGGATTCATGTGGAATCCCACGCGTGAAGCGTACGATCAATCGGGACAGGTCGTCGGTCGCATCAGCGCCTGGACAACGTTGCTGAATCCAGAAACGTGGCTCGCGGCAACGTCGCAGATCTTCTACAGCGTGTCGATCTGCATTTGCGCGGTGTGCACCTACGCGAGCTACGTTCGCCCGAACGAAGATATTGCGCTGTCAAGTCTTTCAGCGACGGCGACCAACGAGTTCTGCGAGGTGCTTCTGGGAGGTCTGATCGCCATACCGCCGGCCATTATGTTCCTCGGGGCGCGCGCCGCCGACGGGTTTGCCTCGTCCTTCCAGCTTGGTTTCATCGTGTTGCCGAACGTATTTGAACTCATGCCGATGGGGCAACTTTGCGGCTTCGTGTTCTTCTTTCTTCTCTTCTCGGCGTCCGTGACCAGTTCGACGTCCCTCGTTCTGCCGGTCGTCGCATTTTTCCGAGAAGCGTTTCAGTGTTCTCGTGGATTAAGCGTGCTGATCGCGGCGTGCATACACCTCGCCGGCGCGTTGATTGTAATCTGGTTCACCAAGGGTCTGAGCGCGCTGGACGCGTTCGATTTCTGGTTTGCCAATTTTGCGCCGTTCTTCTTCGCAATCGTCCAGACCAGTCTTGCGGCGTTTGCGTGGGGAACGCTTAAGATGCGCGACGAGATTGCGCGCGGCGCCGCGATCAAACCTCCGCGGTTCCTTGCGTTCGTCGTAAAATACGTGTCGCTTCCATATCTTTTGATAATCGCGATCTTCTGGATGACTCGCAACCTTAAGACTCGAATCATGAGCACGATGGAAGATTCCGTCGCGCAGTTGTCGATTCTTTTTTTCATTGCGATGTTCGTCTTCCTCTTCATTCTTTCGACAATCACAATGAAACGATGGCGCGAAGAAGAGACGCGGACGCCAGATTCCAGAAGCGACGTGGAAGCGCAATAACAGCTACAAAGTCGTCAACGGTTTGAAAAACCATAATTTTCAAAAGGAGAACACGCATGACAATAGGCGGATGGATCAGTATGACGACGTCGCTCGCGATCGTTATCGGACTCTTCGGCTGGTGCATGTATAAACTTGTCACAACCAAAGACGCGAACGCTGAAGAAGAACCGGCAGACACGCCGAAGGAATGACGTCATAGTCTCTGCGAGGACGGGAGACCTCACGAATGGCAAAACAGAAGCACAGACTCGAACATTGGGGCTCTCAAACAGGCGTGATCCTTGCGGTCGCGGGCAGCGCCGTAGGCTTGGGCAACTTTTTGCGTTTCCCGGGTCAAGTCGTAACGAACGGCGGCGGCGCCTTCATGATCCCCTATCTGATCTCGTTGCTGGTCGTCGCGATTCCGCTGTCGATGACCGAATGGGCGCTGGGACGCTTTGCGGGCCGCCGCGGTTTTCATTCTCAAATGGGAATGTTCTACCTCGCGAGCGGTCGCAGCCGCGGCTGGGGCATGGCCGGCGGTCTCATGGCGCTCGTACCCTTTGTAATTAACATGTACTACGTTTTTATTGAAGCGTGGTGTCTTCTTTACGCGTTACAATACCTTGGAGGGACGCTCGAACCGATCGGCCTTGGTTTCAGCTTCTTTGAAGGGATCGATCCGGGGCTTCACTTTGAGACGTCGGAAGAGTTTTCCGCTTTTTTTGGGAACATGGTCGGGAAAGACGCTAACGGCGCGCTCTTCAAAATGACGTCGCCGTTGCTCCTTGCGACCATATTCTGCGTGCTCGGCAATCTGCTGCTGATCCTTCGCGGCATATCCGGCGGAGTCGAAAAGGTCTGCAAGCTTGCCGCGCCGCTCGTTTTAATATGTTCTCTTTTCATCATCGTACGCGTGGTCACGTTCGGCAATCCCACGGGACTTCCCGGTCGAAGCGTTCTCGACGGGCTCGGTTTTATGTGGAATCCTTCGCGCGACGTGCTTGACGCGTCTGGCGCCGTCGTCGGACATACGACGCTTCTGGAATCGCTCAAGAATCCCGACGTATGGCTCGCCGCGACCGCGCAGATTTTCTTCACGGTCTCCCTGTGCTGGTGCAGCGTCTCGACCTACGCGAGTTACCTGCGTAAGAAAGACGATATCGCGCTGTCGAGTCTTTCGGCGACGGCGACGAACGAATTCTGCGAGGTCGTTCTTGGCGGACTCATCACGGTGCCGCCCGCTATCATGTTTCTCGGGGCGGCGAACGCTCAGGAAGGTTTTACCTCGTCTTTCGCGATGGGCTTTTCCGTCCTGGCGAACGTCTTTGATCTGACGCCCTTCGGCCAATTCTTCGGTTTCACGTTCTATTTAATCCTCTTCACGGCGGCAATTACGACGTCGGTCTCCCTGATTCAGCCGACCGTCGCGCTCTTTCAAGAAGCGTTTAAATGGGATAAGACGCCAAGCGTATTGCTCGTCGGCGTGGTCAACATCGTGGGAACGTTTTTCGTATGCTGGTTCTCCAAGGATCTCATTGCGCTGAACGTTTTCGACTTCTGGGTCTCGGGCGTTCTGGTTTTTATCTTCGCGCTCCTGCAAACGTGGCTCGTCGCGTTCGTCTGGGGAACGTCCAAACTGCAGAAAGAGATCGCTTTTGGCGCGAGTATTAAACCCCCGACCTTCCTCGCAAACGTCGTGAAATTTGTCTCGTTCCCCTATATGGCGATCATCGTCATTTTCTGGATGGTGAAGAATTTGGGCCGGCGAATTCAGGAATT
>CACYBR010000419.1 GCA_902772705.1 uncultured Planctomycetota bacterium | reverse complement strand
TCGTACGCTTCCTCGATCTATCCGCTTCTTGGGACGGCGTTGACTTCGACCACAGCTTCTGCAGATAAGTCGGAGACGACGCGTGTTGTTGATGGAAAGGGCGAGGGACCTAATACCTATGCGTCGCTTCAGGCCGCGCTGAACGCGTCCATGTCTGATGAAATCGTTCATGTGGAATTGAAATTCAACGATTCCATGGAGACGACTCCTGTCTCCCTCGTCGATAGAAAAGTCGAGATTTTCGCCTCTCAGGGGTATCGACCGACGCTGGTTTTCAAACCGTCCGAATCTACTGACGGCGGATGGGGCGAAAGAATGTTCCTGTTGGACTCCTCCAGTCTGACGATGCGTGGCGTCGACGTTGACTTTACAGTTCCTTCGCTCGAAGTCGTTTCGTCGGAGTGGTCTGTTTTTGAGGCTTATGGAGCGTCTGAACTTTCGCTGAGCGAGTCGACGGTTACTGTCTGCAATATGACGGGTAGCGATTTTACCGCGCCGTTACATTCGAACGTAGCGTTCTTCCGCGCTTCCGACGATTCGCTTTTGAATTCCGTTTTTGAGTCTCAAACCTCTCAGGTTTCCTCTGGCAACGGCGCGGAGGTGTTCAACGTTTTTTTAGATCGCGTTCTGGCTCGCGGTGAAGCGACGCTTTTTAACGTCGAAAAGTACGGCGGTCGGTACGAGGCGCAAAAGAGCGGCTTCAATATTTCGGGACCGTTCCTTCAGTATTCAGAGAAAGAGAGTTCGCTTTCAGACTCCACGTTGCGTTTTACGCTTGAACTTAATCAGGACGTCGTTATAAGTCGTTCCTGTCTCGTTCGCTTCGATTTCGAAATGACTCAAGACGCGTCCAGAAGCGGAGAACTTTCGAGGGAAGACAACACTTCGACGATAGAGTCTGAATCTGGAACGGAGGCGCTCTATACGGTAACCAGAAAGTTGCCGCAATTTGAAGTTAAAGGGATGAATTCGATTTTTTGCTTCGATAAGCAGGCTCTTGCGCTTATAACCTCGCCTGCCGTTGTCGATCTCGAGTCCTTTGATAACGAATGGACGCTTGACGGTTTGGTCGCGCTTGACGTCGCCTCCTTCTGGAGGCGACGATCCAGTCGGACGGACGAGTGGCAGGATTACGCGTTTGATCCCAACAGGCACAATTCTGAAAGTTCTGCTCTCGCGGACCTTAATGTCGACGCGCATGAACGTATTGAGCACATTCCTCCTCATGAATTTTCCGCTTACGATTTTTCGAACTGGATTTTGAATCCGATTCACACGGCTTCGAACCTCTCGAACGCTTCCAAAGTCGTTGGCGACACGGTTAAAAAAGAATTTGTCGATACGTTTTTCGATTAACACGCAGGAGTGTTTCTCCATATTCCGGATTTAATATCAATGACCCCAAATCTTGAATTAATCTGTTTCCTCAACGGCGTGCCAACGGTTGCTTTTTTTCTCCGTACTGACCGACCAACAACGATTGGTCGTGCGATCGAGAATGTTGTCGTTTTGAACGACGACAGGTGTAGCCGTTTCCATGCGTCGATTGAGTTTCGTGATGGCAAATGGCTGTTAATCGACCTAAATAGTCGCAATGGCACGACTGTTGACGGTCTGCCCGTTAAAGGCAACGTCGAGATCTTTATCGGATCCAAGATTCAGATCGGTCGCGAGACCCTCTTGGTTCAAGCGCAGCGTGATTTTGGCGACGTGATTGAGGAACGTGGAACGACCTCGTCACGAAATTTCGATTATTTCAATCGTCAAAACGAGCTTACCGCGTATCTTGATAGCGAACGTACTGAAAATCGTCGCCTTCGTGGACTTCTCGGACAAAGTACTGAGATGATCGGCTCTTCTCCGGCGATGCTGGAAGTTGAAAAGAGCATCGAACGCGCCGCCAAGACGAAGTCGACCGTTCTCATTCGCGGCGAAAGCGGCGTCGGGAAAGAACTAGTCGCGCGTGCGACGCATGAACGAAGCGCGCGCCGTCTGGGACCGATGGTGTGCCTTAATTGCGCCGCGTTTTCTGAAAGTCTGCTTACGAGCGAACTTTTTGGCCATGAGAAAGGTTCTTTTACCGGAGCGACGGAGACGAAAATCGGCAAATTTGAAGCTGCGGATGGCGG
>CACYBR010000418.1 GCA_902772705.1 uncultured Planctomycetota bacterium | reverse complement strand
CGTGAGCAACGAATCGTTCGGGCAGAAGCCGTGTCTGAACTGTCATTCCTTCCAGGATCGCGACGCGGAACGATTTCTCTTTCATTTTCGCGACGTAGACAATCCCTTGAACAGCGGGACGATTCTTTACAACGAGGGCGCCGTCGCGAAACTGCCCCTCAAGACGCCAGACGGACTGCCCTGCGTCTATCCGGCATGGCGTCCGACGGGCCCTTTCGTCGTCTTTTCCGTGAACCAGACGCGTCAGATGTTCCATACGCTCGATCCGGCGAAGGTTGAGGTTTTCGATCTGGAGTCGCATCTTGCGCTCTATAACGTCGAGACGGGCAAGCTCGTGCAGTTTACCTTCGATCCGGACACGTTCGACACCTTTCCGTCATGGTCTCCCGACGGCGCGTGGTTATATTACAGTTCGGCGACGCTCGCGCTCAAGGGCGGGACGCCGCAGGAACGCGAGAAAGACGCGCTCGGTCGGGTCGACGAGTTCCGCTATAACCTTATGCGCGCGCCGTTCGACGAGAAGACCGGCTCCTTCGGCGCGCCGGAGCTCGTCGTCGACGCCGCGTCGTACAATCGCAGCGCGGTCCATCCTCGGATTAGCCCCGACGGACGCTTTCTCGTCTATACGGAATGCGCGTCGGGCGCCTTTCCGATCTGGCATAACGAGAGCGACCTTGTCCAACTTGAACTCGCGACGGGCAAGAGCGAGAAGCTCGCCGCGCTCAACAGCGAATACGCCGAGACGTACCACAGCTGGGATTCCTCAGGGCGGTGGCTAATCTTTACGTCGCGTCGCCCCGACGGAGTTTATACGCGTCTGTGGCTTGCGCATTTTGACGAGAACGGCGTCGCATATAAGCCGTTCCCGATCCCTCAGCGCGATCCGACGCGCGATATGACGCTTCTTAAATCATACAACGTTCCGGAGTTGACGAGGACCCCGATCCGAGCCGACGGTCGTACGCTTGTCAAGCGCGCGAAGGGGCGTTAAAGGGCGCGCCGAGTCGTTTTTTCTCGCATTGACCCGGCGGCGGTCGTCGCTATAATGGACGCGATTTCGACGTCTGGAGCGAAGACGATTCAAGCAGAAAAAACGAAGGAGGAGCACGACCATGTCAGAAACGAACCCTCGCGCGCAGTGGAGCGCCGTCGACTGGACCCCCTTTGTCGAATTGACGAACGCGTCGAACAACATAGTCGTTTGCGGCCATATCCGGCCCGACGGCGACACGATCGGATGCAGTCTGGCGTTGAAACGCGCGCTTGAGAAACTTGGCAAGACCGTTTTGGCGATCAACGGTTACGACGTTCCGCCAGGACTGCGGTTTCTCGACGAAAAGAACGAGATACGCAGGATCGTCGAACTGACCGACGAGGAAAAAAGCTTTCTCGAATCCGCCGACGCGCTCATAGCCGTCGACGTGAGCGTTTTCCAGCAGCTCGGACCCGACGCGACGTCGATCTTTGAGAGCTTTAAGAACAAAATTGTCGTGATCGACCACCATCAGGGAGACGGCAATTGCGGGGACGTTCGTTGCGTCGATTCGCACGCGGATTCCGCAGGGAGCCTCGTTTTTGAGGCGGTCGCGGCGCTGGGAGTTCCGCTGACGTACGACGTCGCGTTGCCGCTGTATGTTGCGATTGCGACGGACACGGGAATGTTCCGTTTTTCGGCGACGAAGTCCGGCACGTTTGAGCGCGCCGCGGCGCTGGTCGCCGCCGGGGTCGACGTCGCCGAGGTCTATCGTCTGACGATGGAGCAGGATTCGTTCGGGCGCTTTAAGCTACTCGGAGCCGTCGCGACGAACAGCGAGCGCTTTCTTGGCAATCGCGGAGTCTTTATGTCGCTGAGCCTGCGCGACTTTGACCAGGCGGGCGCGCTCCCTTCGGACAGCGAGGATCTCGTGAACGAGCCGCTGTCGGTCGCGGGAACGGAGGTCGCGATCATTGCGATCGAGCAGCGCGACGGGAGCGTCAAGGCGAGCTTCCGGAGCCGCTGCGCGCTCGACTGCTCAATGCTTGCGAAGGAGTTTGGCGGCGGCGGTCATAAGAAAGCCGCCGGCGCGACGCTCTTCATGGACCTTCCGTCCGCGTGCGCGGCGCTCAGAGCGAAGACGGAGGAATACTACGCGGCGCTGAGTCGGGAGAAATGAAATGGCGCGAATTGGCGGCACGGAAATAACGATCGAGCTGGGCGATATCACGCGATCGACGACCGACGCAATCGTCAACGCGGCAAACTGCACGCTGCTCGGCGGCGGCGGCGTCGACGGCGCGATCCACCGCGCCGCAGGCGTGAAGCTGCTGGCGTACTGCGCGACTCTGGGCGGCTGCAGAACGGGCGAGGCGAAGATTACGCCCGGCTTCAAACTGCCGGCGAAATACGTGATTCACACGCCGGGTCCCGTATGGTCCAAGTCCCACGCCGAGCGTTGCGACGCGCTTCTGCGCAATTCGTATTTCAATTCTCTCAGCGTTGCGGAGGAGAACGGTTGCAAAACGATAGCGTTTCCGTCGATTTCTACGGGAATCTATCATTTCCCCCTCGAACGCGCGGCGGCGATTGTCGCGAAGACGTTCGCGGAGTATTTTACCGCCAATCCCGAATCCTGTCTTGAACGCGTTACGATGGTCTGCTTCGACGCGAACACGTACTCGGCGTATGAGAAAGCGTTCGCTGAGCGCTTTGACTGACCTCGGCGCGCTTTTCTTTTCTGACGTCGTCTGCTATAATGGAGGAGGCTCGGCGCGTCGGCGTTCTGATTCAGACGGTTCTTCTTTTCAGAACGCGCGGAGCTAAGTCGCCGTAACGCGTTTGAAACGGCGGTTAAGCGACGAACTTGTTCGGCTGTCTTTTGGGCAGGAGGAGAGAACTCGTGATATCCGCGCTGATTTTGACGCTCTGTTTCGCGCTGTTTATAATTTCGGTGTTGGCAGGCTCGCCTAATATGTTTGGAATCAACTGCGGTTGGTTTGTGGCGGTCTGGGCCGCTCATTGCGCGTATTATACGTTTTTTTTTGGAATTTTTGTCCTGAGCAATCCAAATAAGTATTCGCGTTTTTGGGCGTTGGACGAAATCGGCGAGAAGCCAATGAGAGCGATTCTGGCCGGATTCAAAAAAATTGGCGTTGCGCCTGAGAAAAACCTCCGTGATATTGCATTCCTTTTCATTTTATTTTTCGCTCTCTTTCAATGGAAATCGTCGTTCGAACTCAGCGTGGGGCGTCCCGTCGTTTCGAACGAAGTGATCGTCAGAGCCTCGCTGGTTTCCTTTCTTACCTTATTTTGCTGCGTGATGTACATCCTTCGCTATTTTAACGATCGATTGGTCGTTATTGACGCGCACAGGAACAAAAGACGTTTCTGGGATTGTCGACTTAACGCTGGGATTTTGAACGAGCGTCCTGATGTGGTTGGCGACGAGAGTTTCGGACGCTTTCTTCTGGAACTGGGCGACTATTTGAAGAACGACTCCTTTACGGCAGAACGCTGGGACGCGCCGGAAAACATCGAAGCCGCGAGCCCGAAACCACCGATCTGCTATTGCCCGGACGAGACGCCCTCTCATGAAGAAGCGCGGATCTGCCTCGTTCGGATCAGAGAGATCCACGAATGGATCAAATTGACCAGCCCGACGAACGAGGCGCGCGCGTTGAAAGTTTATCTGGTTCTGGGCTCGCCGGAGAATGCTGTTCCGCAGACCTGTCCCGCTGACGCGTCGTGGAAGGAACTGGCGAACGGCTCCGTTAAGCTGTATGATAAGAAACCGATCGTGTTCGTTGCCGCAGACGGAACGTTTTGGACGACCGACACGCTCCCCGAGACGGTTGAAGACTGGAAGCTGTTTCTGGGAATTGACGAGGAGGTGGCGCCGGAGAACGCATTGCCGTCGCAACGAACCGTTGAATTATAGACGACGAGGTTCCGCCGAAAGAATCGTCGGCGTTTGCGCTGAAACGTCGGAGAGACGAGAAAAGCGCTCGCGAAGGCGTTGCGACGACGCGCTCACACAGGCGTTATCAGCGTCTATAAGGCGCGTTGAGACAATCCCCAATTTGACGTAATTTTGAAATGCGACGTTGGATATGAAAGGCAGGATCAGACGGTCGGTTGGGGAAAGACGCAATGCATGGAGCGCAACGAACGCGCCGTCTGGCCGCGCAGTTCCACCCTGAGAAGAGTCAGGACGTCGGGCTGAGTATCCTCAAGAATTTTGCGGCGCTCTGATCGCCGACCATGAGCCGAACCTTAACCGGAGCGTTGATCGTCAGGTCGCCGCTCCGGCGTCTTTGTTTAAAAACCGCCGCGTCCGCAACTATTTCTATCCTTT